>URNE01000399.1 GCA_900549045.1 uncultured bacterium
ACAAGAAAGGGAAAATAGTCATGAAATTGCAGAAAGAACACTTGCGGGAGGTTTCGTTCCCCGTCGGAGGAATCGGCGCGGGCTGCATCGGAGTAGCCGGAAACGGACGCCTCATCGACTGGGAAATATTCAATCAGGCGGGAAAGGGACGCTGCAACAGCTGGTCGCACTTCGCAGTCAAAGCGGAAAAGAACGGCGAAGTGCAAGCCGTCCGGATTCTCAACGGCGATCTCATGAGCGACTTCTCCGGCGAACGCGTCGGACGCAACGCCCTTTTCACCGGCTTCGGCTGGGGTCCCGTTCAGGAAACCCTCTGCGGGCTCCCTCATTTTGCGAACTGTGAACTCAACGGAGAATTTCCCGCGGCGGAGCTTTCGTTCTCCGACCCGGACTTTCCCGCGGACATGACCCTTTCCGCCTGGAGCGCATTCGTCCCCGGAGAATCCGATCTCTCCTCCATGCCGGCGGCGATGTTTGAAATCACCTTTGAAAACACCTCGTCCGATACGCTCGACTACACCTGCTCCGCCGTTCTCGCAAACCCGTGGACCTCGCCTGATGCGGACAACCGGGTGGAACGGAACGGGAAGCTCACGAGTCTCGTTCTACGCAACAATCTTGCGCCTGATGATTTTGACTGCGGAGAACTCGCCCTCACAACCGATGCGGAAGATCTTTCGTTTCAGGAATACACGTTCCGCGGGGGATGGTGCGATGCGCTCGAAGTTTACTGGAATGACCTCAATCGGCCCGGACGCTTCCGCAACCGCCGTTATCCGACCCGCGCGCAAGTTGAAATACAGAACGGCTGGCGCAAGGACCGGCAGGAGCTAGGTCTGCTCGCTGCGCATCTTACGCTCGCGCCGAAGGAGCGCCGCACAATCCGCTTCATCATTTCGTGGTATATCCCGAACCGCCGCAACTCATGGGACAAAGAAGAGGGGCTGCTGACTCTGCTCCGCGAATCCGGCATAAAAGAAAACCGCTGGAAAAACTATTACTCGAAACTCTGCTCCGGGGCGGCGGATGCGGCGGCAAAGATTTTCGCGGATTTCGATCATATCCGCGAACAGGTCTTCCTCTTCCGCAAAGCTTTGCACGACAGCACGATTCCCGAGGCGTCGCTCCAGGGCGCGGCGGCAAATCTCGCAGTGCTCATCTCCCCGACCTGCCTGCGCGTCGAAGACGGCACATTCTGGGGCTGGGAAGGCGTCGGACCCGAACGCGGCTCCTGCGAAGGAACCTGTCAGCATGTCTGGAACTATGCGCAGGCGCTCTCCCTCCTCTTCCCCGACTTGGAACGCACCATCCGCGAATCCCAGGCAAAATACGGAATCGATGAAAACGGCGGCTGGCACTTCCGTCTGAAACTCCCCCTCGGAATCAAGGCGAAACCGGCTTGGATGCGTCCCTGCGTGGACGGCTCGTTCGGAGAAATCATGAAAATCTACCGCGAATGGAAGATCTCCGGCGACGACGCATGGCTCAAGTCCATCTGGCCGTGCGTCAAACCCGCCATGGAATTCGCCTGGAGCCCCGAAAATCCCGACCGCTGGGACCCCGACCGCACAGGCGTGATCTCCGGACGGCAGCATCATACCCTCGACATGGAACTCTTCGGGCCTTCCGGATGGCTCACCGGACATTACCTCGGAGCCCTCAAGGCGGCCGTCGAAATGGCTCCCGCATGCGGCGATCACGATTTCGGAAAACTCTGCGCGGAAATCTTTGAAAAAGGACGCCGCCGCGCGGAAGCGACTCTCTTCAACGGAGAATATTACAATCAGAACACCGACATCCATGACAAATCGGTTCTGCTCCCGCTCCTTCAGGGGAACGAAACGCCGGACAACAATCTCTACTGGGATGAAGAACATGGACAGATCAAGTATCAGATCGGCGACGGCTGTTCCATCGACTCCCATCTCGCTCAGTGGTACGCTTCTCTCTACGGGCTCGGCGATCTGTTCGATCCGCAGCGCATCCACACCACGCTGAACTCGATTTACCGCTATAATTTTCTGCCGTCCATGCGCGGCTTTGCGAACACCTGGCGCAACTTCGCATTCAACGATGAAGGAGGCTGCATGATCTGCGTCTGGCCCGAAGGACACGGAAAGCCCGTCATTCCCCTCCCCTACAACTCCGAAGCGATGACCGGTTTCGAGTGGGCGGCGGCGGCGCATCTCGTCATGGTCGGAGAAACGGAAAAAGGGGAAGAGCTCGCCCGCGCCATCCGCAACCGCTACGACGGAGCAAAGCGCAACCCGTGGAATGAAATCGAATGCGGAAGCAATTATGCGCGCTCCATGGCGTCTTTCGCGATGCTTCAGGCATACAGCGGATTCCGCTACGACATGACGCGCGGAATGATCGGCTTCCGCCCCGTTTCCGGAGGAAATTTCCGCTGCTTCTGGTCCCTCGGAACGGTCTGGGGACTCTATGAGCGCGAAGGTGCCGTTCAGCGCATCCGCATTCTGCATGGAACCGCGGAATTCCGCTCATTCGCCCTCCCGGCGCAATCGCTCAAACTCAATGGAAACGCCGTTGCCGGAACGTTCCGCGACGGCGAATGGAAAACGGGCGAACCGCTTTCGGTCAAAGCAAAAGACACTCTGGAATTTCTCTGATTCCTCTCGCATTCCCGCCGGAAGATTTGAGAAAATCCCGGCGGGAATGAACAAACATTCCTGCCGACGGTCTAAAAGTTTGTGTTTTTATTCATTTTAAACTTGCCTTTCCAGATTTCAGGCGTAAAGTAGGGGGAAAACATGAACAAGAACCAACCGAGAGGAAATAATATGCAGGACTCTCTTGACATTATGCTGCCGGACCGCATGCGCATCCCGGCTCTGCCGCTTGCGGGCACACTCGTGTTTCCATATGCACTGACGCCGCTCGT
>URNE01000400.1 GCA_900549045.1 uncultured bacterium
AAAACAACAGATGCAAGACTATATGTCATTTGATAAAAGAACAATACATATGGAAAAGGATTTTTATGAAGATTCTCGACAATCCAGCAATGTTCGATCATCCGGACGTCTACATGTTCCAAAACAAAGACGGCTGCCGCCTCTTCCACTCGACCTCGCAAAGGGAGGTACGGAAAATCGACTTGCGGAGCTCGCGCTGCCGCCAACCGCTCTTCATCCCCGCTCTCTTCCGCGGGCGCGTCAACAACCGGTATCATTACAAACAGGAAAAAAGCCCGCATCTCGGGATCGAATACATTCGCGCCGGATCTCTCGCCGTCCGGCAGGAGGATCACTGTTTCCTGCTCGAACCCGGCGACCTCTTCCTCCTTCTCCCCGGCGATTGCAACGAAGTCATGACCGGTCCGGACGGATTCTGCATCAAAGACTCCTTCCAGGTGCGGGGAGAACTCCTCGACGCATATCTCGAATCCACCGGCTTGAACCGCCGGGAATGCATCGGAGATTTCGACTGGAAAAAATTTGAGGAAACGCTAGCCCGGCTCGAAAACAGCCGTCGATGCCCTCCTGCGGAAAACGGCATTCTTGCATACGAACTGCTCCAGCTCCTGGCTTATCCCACACCGTCGCCCTCGCCGGAACCGGAAATTGTCGGGCTTGCCGCATTCATGCGCGAAAATCTGGAAAAGAATCTCCGCACGGAAACGTTCATGCGGCAAAGCGGCCTCTCCAAGCGCGAGCTCAACTCAAAGTTCCGCGCGGTCTATGGCGAAACTCCGCATCAGCATCTCATCGGTCTGCGCATGAAAAAGGCGAAACAGCTGCTCGCGGAGGAACGCGGACTCTCCATCAAGGAGATCGCGCAGATGACCGGCTGGCAGAATCCGCTCAATTTCTCCTCCGCATTCCGGAAGTTCAGCGGAACCGGACCGCGCGAATTCAGGGAAGCGGTCCGCCGTTGAACGGTTCCACGTGAATCACGACATCCGTCACTTCCGGTATCGCATCCAGAATCGCGCGGCGGACACGGTGCGAAAGCGCATGGCCGTCGCGCACCGTCATTTCCGGAGCGACGAGGATATGCAGATCCGCAAGCGACGATGAACCGACCTGGCGGCAGCGCACCTGATGCACGCCCCGGACGCCCTCCACCGAAAGCGCAATCCACTTCAGTTTCGCTTCGCGCTCCGGGTTGCCCGCCTCGGAAAGTTCAAGCAGAGTCGGCTTCACAATCTTCCAGGCGGCATGGAAAATAAAAAATGAAACGAGAATCGCCCCCACCGGGTCGATGAAGTGCAGATCCGGGAAAAAGTATGCAAGGGAAACTGCAATCGCGGCGGGAATGGAGCTGATCGCGTCGCTCCGGTGATGCCACGCATTCGCCTCCACAGCTTTTGAATTCAGCTTCCGCGCTTCGCGACGGGTCCAGCGGAACAGCCATTCTTTCGAAAAAACGGAGAAGAGGGCGATGAAAAACGCAGGAAGTCCGGGTCCTCCGCTGTCGTTCTCCGAACGCAGAGTCGCAACCGCATCGCTCACAAGTCCGAGCGCGACCAGCGCAAGCGCAATGCCGATGAACGCCGAAACCAGCGTCTCGATCTTGCCGTGTCCGTACGGATGCGAACTGTCCGGCGGCGCGGACCAGTATTTCACGCCGAAAATCACCGCGAGATCGGTCGCCAGGTCGGAGAGGCTGTGGACGGCGTCCGCAATCAGAGCCTGACTCCGGAACACGACGCCGCCGACCGCTTTTGCAACCGTCAGCAGGACATTCACAACCAGCCCGATCAACGTCACAAAGCGGACGCGCCGCACCATCGCCGTTCCATGTTCGGCAACAGGTTTTCCGGTCTCCGGCATCCGTCAATCTTCTTCCGGTTCGAAACGTTTCATCCAGAACGGAGGCAGAACAAACGCCGCCTTGTGAACCTCCATCGAATACATCTTGAGGCGGCGCACGAACGCTCCGATCGGGCGGCGGCAGGGCGTCTCGACGCCGTGGTCGCCGCACCCGAAGCAAAGTCCGGCAGAGCCTCCGGGACGACTCGGAACCGGAACCGTGCAGTAAGCCGCATGGGCAAAAAGATTCCGGATCATGCGGAACTGCGCTTCCGCGACTTCCGGAGCAAGCAGGCTGGACTCCGCCTGAACCGCCAGAACGCCGCTCGGGCGAAGAGCCATTTTGCAGTCGGAAAGAAACGGCTCCTTGAACAGCTGCGCACTCTCCACAAGAATCAGATCATACGAATACGGATGCGTCTTCACAAAAGCGGAACCGCCGATCAGATGCATATCAACCCGCGAATCGTTCATCACCTTGTCCACCCACGGAAAGAAGCGGGAGCACTGATTCACGACCTCTTCATCGCGCTCGCAGACGTCGATATGCTCGATGCAGGAGTGCTTCAGCAGCTCGCGCACGAGAGCCCCGGTTCCGCCGCCGATCACAAGAACATTCTCCGGCTCCGGATGCGCAAAAGCGGCAATGTGCGTCTGCATTTCATTGATGACGAACTCGTCCGACTCCGCAAGGGCAATGCGTCCATCGAGCGCGACCATCTTCCCGAATCCCTCGCCTTTGAAAATCTCCAGCAGATGATAATCGGTTTCGACGGCGTCCAGAGCCTCCAGAATACGGATGGAAAGCGCGCATCCCGGACGGGACGGACACGGTTCGGTAAAATAGCCTTCCTTGAAAATTTCGCTCATAATTTGCTCCCTTTTATAACGAGAATGGCGCCGCATGCCGAAAATTCAGCACTGCGACGCCGGTTCTCTGAAAAAACAGTTTCTTCACTGCGCCTGATTGGAACGCTGCATGTAGTTGCGCGTGTTCATCATGATCCAGGCCTGGAACGAATTGAGAACAGCGTACTGTTTC
>URNE01000401.1 GCA_900549045.1 uncultured bacterium
GAGCGCGGAGCCGTGCCGATGACGGCTCCGTTTTCATCGACGATGTCGAATATTTCTTCCATTATTTTTTCTTTTTTCCCGTTTTTTTCGCGTTTTTTTTGACGGTTTTTCCCTCAGACTTCTCTTCCCCGCTTTTCTTTTTTGCCGGTTTGCGCGTGTGGGTCATTTTGGAGACCGCTTCATCCGCGGCTTCCGGCTTCGGTTCGGCGGGTTCTGACGTTTCGGGCGCTTCGGGAAAGAAGACGACTTTCTGATTGTCCAGTTTCGCAACGATGCGCGGGGCGTGCGCAAGGAAGCCGCGCAGAATGCTGTCGGCAAGCTCGTCCTCGATGCAGCGTTCAATTGCGCGGCGGAGCGGACGCGCTCCGTATTCCGGCTGGAATCCTTTTTCGATGATGAAGTCGATGACCGGCTGCTCGATGATCAGCTCGCGTCCGTTTTCTTTCAGGCGGTCCTGCACTTTTTTGAGTTCGAGACTGACGATTTTCTGAATATCCTCGCGTTCCAGACGGCGGAAGACGATCACATCGTCGATGCGGTTGATGAATTCGGGCTTGAAGCGTTTTTTGGCGACTTCGATCAGACGGTCGGCGAGTTTGCGGAACGATTCATTCGGTTTAAGCGCGCCTTCAAAACCGAGACCGGACCCCTTCATCATCTGTTCGGCGCCGATGTTGCTGGTCATGATGACGATGGTGTTGCGGAAGTCGACGCGGCGGCCGAGACTGTCGGTCAGCTTGCCCTCTTCGAGAATCTGGAGGAGGAGGTGCATGACGTCCGGATGCGCCTTTTCGATTTCATCGAACAGGACCACGCTATAAGGATGTCGGCGCACACGCTCGGTGAGCTCGCCGCCTTCGCCGTGACCGACATATCCCGGAGGCGAACCGACCAGGCGGCTGACGTTGAATTTTTCCATATACTCGGACATGTCGACCTGGATCAGCGAATCCGCATCGCCGAAGATGAACTCTGCAAGCGCCTTCGCCAGCAGAGTTTTTCCGACTCCGGTGGGGCCGAGGAAGATGAACGATCCGATCGGACGGTTCGGGTCTTTGAGGTCGGCGCGGGAACGGCGGAGCGCGCGCGAAACGGCGCTGACGGCGTCCGCCTGTCCGACGACGGTATTGGCGAGTTCCTCCTCCATGCGGAGCAGACGGGCGGTTTCACCCTCCTGCATCTGGGTTACGGGGACTCCGGTTAGTTTGGAGATGATGACCGCGATTTCCGGAGCGTCGATGACGGGGCGGCGCGCCTTGCAGAGTTCGCTCCACTCCTTCATTTTTTCTTCGAGCCTGGCGCGGAGAGCGCGTTCCTTGTCGCGGCATTCGGCGGCGGCTTCGTAGTTCTGGCCGGAGATGGCGGCCTCCTTCGCGCGGCAGACGTCCTTGATGTCGTTTTCGATCGCGGAGACGTCGGGCTGTGCGGGAGTGTCGATGATGCGTGCCCGCGCACCGGCTTCATCGATCACGTCAATCGCCTTGTCGGGGAGAAAGCGTCCGGTGATGTAGCGGTCGGCGAGCTTTGCGGCGGCGGAGAGCGCGGCGTCGGTGTAGACGACGTTGTGATGGTTTTCGTACGGATCTTTCAGCCCGTGCAGAATCCTGATTGTGTCTTCGACGGAGGGCGGTTCGACCATGACGGGCTGGAAGCGGCGTTCGAGCGCGGCGTCTTTTTCGATGCCTTTGCGGTATTCGTCGAGCGTGGTGGCTCCGACGCACTGGAGTTCACCGCGGGAGAGGGCGGGTTTGATGATGTTCGCGGCGTCCATTGCGCCTTCCGCGCCGCCGGCTCCGACGATGGAGTGGAGTTCGTCGATGAAGAGGATCACCGCTTTGGAGTTGCGCACTTCGTCGATGACCGCTTTGATGCGTTCCTCGAACTGTCCGCGGTATTTCGTTCCGGCGATCATGAGCGGGAGATCAAGGGCGAAAACATGCTTGTTGCGCAGAATTTCGGGAACGGTTCCGTTTGCGATCGCCTGTGCGAGACCTTCGATGATGGCGGTTTTGCCGACGCCCGCTTCTCCGATGAGAACGGGATTGTTTTTGGTTCTGCGGCAGAGAATCTGGATGACGCGTTCGATTTCGTTTTTGCGTCCGATGACGGGATCGAGTTTTCCCTCTTTGGCAATTTCGGTGAGGTCGCGTCCGAATGCGTTGAGCGCCTGGAACTGCGGTTCACCGCTTTGCGGTGCCTCCTGCGGGGGGGGCGGAGGCGTGAAACCGTTCTGCTCCTGCGGCGCATCTTCACCGGGAATGAAGTTCGGGTCAAGCGCCTTGATGACTTCTTCGCGTACGCGGTTGACGTCGACTTTGAGGCTGCGGAGGATTTGAGCCGCCGCGCTCTGTCCTTCGCGGAGAAGCGCGAGCAGCAGGTGTTCGGTTCCGATGAAGTTGTAATTCATCGACTTCGCTTCGTTTGCGGACATGACGATGATGTTTTTAAGCCGGGCGGTCAGCGGAGCCGGACCGTCCTGTTTGGTTTCTCCTCCGGTACCGAACTGGCGTTCGACTTCAAAACGCAGAATGTTGAGGTCGAGTCCCATGGAACGGAGCACGGAAACGGCGACTCCTTCCCCGAGCGATATGAGCCCGAGGAGTAGATGTTCGGTTCCGACGTAATCGTGATTGAGCCGCTCCGATTCCTTCTGTGCAAGCGCCAGCACATGTTTTGCGCGCGGCGTGAAATTTTTAAGCCATGGTGTCAGATCATCCGAGTCCGCCATAGGTGTACCTCCATGAAAAATGTTTCTTTGTTCACAAGCAGTTTAGCGCATATCGTGAAAAAATCAAGTCGAAAGTGAAAAATAGCGGGATTTTTCGTGAGGGGCCGCTTGCATTTTTCATGTAGCGCAGACTTTGGGGGCAACGGA
>URNE01000402.1 GCA_900549045.1 uncultured bacterium
CTCTTCCCATGGATTTCGTCCGTGCACACTCCGGTGAGTGGGATCACCAGGCGTGGCTTGAGTTCTGTGCTTCCCTTGAAGACAGAGGATACACGCCGATCGACCTCGATCAGGTCGGGCTCCTTCTGGAACAGAAAAAAATGGAATACTGGGCCGAAAGGAACTCGAAATAACCGTGGCGGATCGGGATACCAATGTCCGGGACGCGGCAGAAGCTCCCGCAAATGCACCATCATGCGGGAGTTTGTCAATCGTCGCAACCCCCATCGGCAATCTGGAGGATATCACGCTCCGCGCCCTGCGCGTTCTGAAAGAAGCCGACACCATTCTCTGCGAAGACACCCGGCGCACCCGGATCCTCTGCTCGAAATTTGAAATCTCCTCGCGCCTCGAAAGCTACCACATCTTCAACGAACACGGACGCACTCCCGAACTCATCCGCCGCGTCCGCTCCGGCGAAAAAATCGCCCTTGTGTCCGATGCCGGAATGCCCTGCATCGCCGATCCCGGTTTTCTGCTCGTCCGCGAAGCCGTCGAAGCCGGAATTGAGCCGGAAATCGTACCCGGCGTCTCCGCTGTCATCTTCTCCGTCGCGGCAAGCGCCCTGCCGTCCGACCGCTTTGCGTTCCACGGCTTCCTCCCCGTCAAATCCGGAAGACGCGCCGCACGGCTTGAGGAGATCGCAGCAACAAAGCTGACCGCGGTTGTTTTCGAATCGCCATACCGTCTTTCCAAACTCCTCAATGAAATTCCGCGGTACTTCGGTCCGGAAGTCCCGGTGGTCATCGTCCGCGAAGCCACGAAAGTTCATCAGGAAATCCTGCGCGGCACAGCCGCCGAACTCGCGGAAAAACACGGAAAACGCACATGGAAGGGCGAATGCGTCGTCATCATCGGCGCCGCATCCGGCGATGCGGAGAAAGACGGGCGCGCAGAAAACGGGGAACACGATGAATAAGGCTTTCTTCCTTGACCGCGACGGCGTCATCGTCGAAGAGGAACACTATCTTTCCGATCCCGCGAAGGTCCGGCTCTGCCCGGGATGCATCGAAGCGTTCCGCAAAATCGCCGATGCCGGATATCGGATCATCGTCACCTCGAACCAGTCCGGAATCGCGCGCGGATACTTCACTTTTGCCGACGTCGCCGCCGTTGAACGCCGGATCTGCGATTTGCTGGCCGCCGGAGGCGCACCGCTTCCGCTCGCATGGTATTATTGCCCCCATCACACCAAAGGCACAGTCATGGAATATGTGCGCGACTGCAACTGCCGCAAGCCGCATCCGGGAATGCTGCTGCAGGCGGCGGAAGACCATGACATTTCCCTGGCGGACTCGGTGATGATCGGCGACAAGCTTTCCGATCTGCGCGCCGCGTTTGCCGCAGGCTGTCCCGCCGCCGCGCTCGTCCGCACCGGTCACGGCTCGGAGCAGACTCTTGAAAAACTCGACCGCGATTATGCGGTTGCCGACCATATTCTTGATGCCGTGAATCAACTGCTCGCGCTTCGGAAAGGAGTTCCGCAATGACATTTGAAGACCTCAAAAACAGACTGGAGGACGGAACCGTTCTCGTTTTCGGCAAGATTCTGAACGCAACGCACAACGTCCGTGGATGCGGCGCGATGGAACTTGACCACCGCAAGGGATTCCGGATCGTCGAACAGAGCCTGAAACAGATCCGCAAAGCCGTCACGGCGGACGGCATTCTGATTCTCCAGATCCGCGAGGACCGTCTGACTCCCGTCTGCTCCTTCGGCGAGGAAGTTGTCACCGACCTTCCGGAAGAGCTTGAAGAAGAGACTCTCCAGAAGCTCCCGCGCTTTGATTTTTCCGCGAAAGTCCACGCCCAGAAAGTTCTGAGGAAACTGGGCTACACCGTCTGACCCGTCACCCCTGGAATTTCCGGCGGTACTGCAGAGGCGTTTCGCCGTTTACGCGGCGGAAAGCGGAACAGAACCATGCACTGCAGCAGTAGAGAAGCTCGTCCGCGATGTCGGCGACGGGCATATTCGTCTGTTCCAGAAGCCGCTTCGCTTCCTCCATACGCAGATCCATGAGATACCTGTTCGGCGGCGGAAGCCCCGCCTGCTTCCATTGTCTCAGAAAAGAACGGTAAGAGAGACCGTGCTGCCGGGCCAGGCTCTCCCAGTGAATCGGTTTCTTGAGATTGAGCTGGAGCCAGGCGACAATTTTCAGGATTTTGCGGGAACTCGCCGGAAGCGGATTCTCTTTTTTGTGATAAACCAGCAGAAATTCCTGTACGAGCCGCCAGCAGAGCATGTCTATCCGGTCGATTGTTCCGAACTCGTCCAAATGCAGAATTTCCGTCTGAATCTCACGGAAGATTTCATAAAACGCTGTTTTCCGCGGAAGTTCACAGCAGACAAAATCATCGGAGAACCCGAGCTTGACCAGCGCTTCCGTCATGGTTTTCGGATAGGAGAAAAAAAGGTATGAATAATAGACAACGCCGGAAGTTTCGTGCCATTCCCCCGGCCGTTTGAGCATGACATAGGGATATTCGCGCACCGAATATGTTTTCCCGTTGATTCCGAACAGCTTCCCCGCCGGATTCCCATCGAAACGCAGTCCGAATCCGAACGCTTCGAAAAGCTGTTTCCGCGGTTCCGGATTGTTGATGTAGCATCCGAGCGAACGCACTGCCGGTACGGTATGAAAGGTGCGTTTCAAGTGTTCCAAATGAAATTTTACCGTCCGCTCTATCATGCCGGTACTATATTCCCATTCCGGAAAAAATGCAAGCGAAAGAAAATAAAAAAATGGCGGGAATCCTATATTCTTTGGCGAAAATATATCTTGTCAAAAAAAACTTTTCGTGCTATAATATCTGCAGACAAACACAAAAACAA
>URNE01000403.1 GCA_900549045.1 uncultured bacterium
GCAGATTCCAGTTTGCCGTTGTTGTCACGGTAAATCTGGAACAGCGGGGAGCGGAAACTGCCCGGGACCCGCATATACCCCCATTCCCCTTCCGGCGGAGCGTAGCTGTAATCGTCAACAGGAATCACGCGCCAGTAACCGTTCAAACAGACACCTTTCCGGACGCCGTTTCCTCCGCGTGCGGCATCGGCAAGATCCCAAAGAGGCTGTTCCGCCTTGCGGACGGAAAGATCCGAAAGTCTCTTCCGCTGTTTTGCCGACGGCACCGACGACGGCGCTGAGAGGGAAACGCCTTCCGCCCCTTCCGCTTTCACAATTTTCCCGAAAGGAACGGAGAACTCAACTTTACCCTGTACACCGTCGTCCAGTTTGAAAATCAGCTCTTTCCCATTCTGCAGAAGCGTAATGCGGTGCGGCTCCGTCAGAGGAAACGAACTGCTGGTCTCCAGAGTCTTGGTCTCGCCGGAATTTTCGGCAATCATGGAGAGTCTGCCGGATGCGCCCATTGCGGTAAAGGAGATTTTGCGTTTCGAATCCGTTCCGTGCAGAACCAGCAGTTTCTTCGGGCCGGCATAACGGCTTTCGATATTGCGGAACACCGTTTCAAACACATGTTCATTGCGGACGGCGGAATCGAGGGAAAGTTCCTTGAAATTCTCTTTTGCGCCACCGGAAGCAAGCACGAATATTTCCGCAGGCGTCAGCGGAATGTTGAAGATCTTGACTTCATCATAAAGTCCGTTTCCGACCTGCGCCTTGAAACGGTCGGTGCTCTCATTTCCGAGAAAGAGATTCAGCGGACGCGGCATTTCCATTTTTTCAAACGCATTCGGGATCGACCGTTTCGCGACCTCTTTTCCGTTGATGAAAAGGCGGACTTCCCCGTTCGCCTGATTCCAGGTAAACGCAACATGATGCCACTTGCCCTGTTCAAACAGTTTCTTCCGGATGATCTGAACCTGTTTCGGAGCACAGACGCTGAGTTCCGTGGCGCCATCCTTGAAGTTGATCATGTAAAACCGGAACTTCCACTGGGAATCGCGTCCGCTGATGATGAAATTCTGCTCCGGATCATTTTCCTTCCAATGCGGCTTGAACCAGAAAGCAACCGTTCCGCTGGTCAGATTCTGCGCAGGCAGATTCTTGGCCGTCATCACGGTAACCTGATCGTAGGCATGACGCCTCACATCCAGCGCCTTTCCGATCACTCCGGAGAGATATCCGGCGCGGCCTTCCACGATTGCGGCGCCATTTTTCTTACCGTCCGCCCCGATCACATCTCCTGAACCGTCGAGCCGAAAGTAAAACACCTGTTGCACCGCCGGAAGCAGAAGCGGCAGAAACGGCGCAAGCAAATTCAGAAAACGTTTCTTCATGGATTCTCCTTTTTTTTTTTTTTTCTCAAGTTACGCAATCTAATCCGCTCTCAGAACCCTGTCGAACATCTTGAAATCGTCATATGCTCCATTTCAGAAACCAGTCTCTCCTTCCCGACCGAAAAATACCGCGGGACGGATCGGTTTTGTTTCCGGATTGAATGCATCCTTCACCGTCCGGGTCCGGACAGGCTTTCCGTTCAGGAAGAACTGGATTTCGCTTTTTCGCAAATCCCAGGTAAAGGCGATATGCGCCCATTCGCCCGACCTCAAGGAGTCTTTTCCGAAAATCTGAACCTGTCCGGGCATGCAGACCGACAAATCGAAATTTCCGTCTTTCGTATGGAGCAGATAGAAGCGCACCGGCTTCCAGTCCGTATCCCGCGAATTGATGATCCATGCACTTTCCCCCTCTTTCCAGGCCGGACGGAACCAGAATGCGACAGTTGCCTGAACATAATTGAAGCCCGGCAGTTTCATCAGACAGGGCGCAGGCTTCTCCGGAACGACATTCAGAGCCTGTTTGAAAACGCCGGGGACGAAATCCGCGGCGTTCTTCGTCTGCACCGTTTTGATTTTCGCCTTGTCCGCGCCGGATGCGTCGAGTGAACCGTCCATCGCCACATGGTAAACGGGTTCCGCCGCCACGAGAGCAACGGGAAACGCGAGCGCCAGCCATTTCAATTGAGTTTTCATGAGAATAGTCCTTTCATCATTGTGTTATTGTTGTATTATTCTGTTTTCAGTTGTCCCATGCCCAGTAGTTTGGATTGACCTGACTGTAGGAACCGTCTTCCACGCGCTTGTACGAACGGTTTTCCACATGACCGTCAAAAAATCCCGTGTTCATCCGGTATCCCGGATGACGGTATCCCGCCACTCCGTCCGCCGTATCGACAGAATCCTTCTTTGCCAGATAATTTGTCAGTTTCGAGCTCCAGTAGTAAACCCGTCCGCCGTCAAGCGTTTCCAGGAACGCGAACTTCACCGACGGACGTTTTATCTTCACCAGCCGGTAAACGATATTATCCGGAGCAGTTCCCGGCAGACCGCAGGGAAGCCCGTAGATGCGCTTCATCTGCACAAAGCCTCCGTTTTCCTTATCATCCGGATTTGAACTTGGCTGATATTCCGGACACGCCGCACTCTGCTTCACCCGCGCAAACGTCTGATCCGCATCCTCCCATTTCGTTTCCAGCAGACTCTGGAACGCCTGGTTCGTATACCACCGGCTCTCAAGAGTTTGCGGAATCCAGTAGTCGTCATTTGCCGAAGCATAGCCGACTCCGGCGACAACCACCTGCTTCATTGCGGAAAGACATTGCACCTGTCTGGCCTTTGACCGTGCGCTGTTCAGAGCCGGCAAAAGCATGCCGGCAAGGATTGCGATGATCGCAACTACCACCAGCAGTTCAATCAAAGAGAACCGCCGTTTCTTGACATTTTGCATAAAACCTCCTTCGGTTAATTGGTTTCGCTTATATTATAGCAC
>URNE01000404.1 GCA_900549045.1 uncultured bacterium
GGTTCCGTCCTCCGCAAGCAGCGTGAGTTCCAGCGTTCCGAGACGGGCGAAATCGGAGCGGACTTCAACGCGGAATGTTCCGTCGATGCCGGAAGCCTGCCGGATCCAGATATCCTTCAGCGCTTCATTTCCGGCATCCGCCGCCAGGACAAGATCTCCGGTGATTCCATAGCCTCCGTTCGGAGTGATGCGCGGGTTGATCTGTCCGGTGTAAAGAAGGTCTATCCGGTTTTTCTCGCCGAACTTCAGAAGCGCGTTCAATTGAGCGCTGCGATTCTTTGCGGAAGTCAGGATGCCCGCCGGTTTGCCGTTGACGTAAAGAGCGACTTCGCCGTCCGCATGGCCGAGATTGAAGAAGATGTTCTTGCCGCTCCAGTTTTTCGGGATCTCCACGGTCCGTTCATACCAGAGATACGGATTTTTTGCGGAGCCGGAACCGGTTAGTTTGGAATAGTGGCTGTCGGCAAGCTTTCCGTTTTCCGGACGGAAGACCGGAGTCGCCCATGACATACCCATCGGCAGCGGCGCATAGAACCATTTTCCGGGTTCGGGCGCCTGTTCGATGTTCTGAACACCCTGAACCGCCCACAATCCGTTGAGATAAATGCATTCGGAAAGCGCGGTCAGTTTCTTTTTCTGTGTAAAAGCGTTGTCCCAGATTTTCCCGTTTCCGCCCGGATATCGTTCCGGCCAGCGGAATGCGGGTGCGGGCGTTCCGAATGCGTAACCGCGGAAGTTTTCCTCCATCCGGAGCTCCAGATAAGCGGCTCCGTAATTCTGAATGCTGCGTTCCGGCGCCGCCGGAGCGGCGGGAAGCTGACTGGAGCCCCGTTTGCAGTCGTTTACCTTGACGCACCATCCGAGCAGATTTCCTTTTTTCGGGATTCCGTGCGGGAAGAATTTCAGCGGAATGGCGGCTTCCAGAACATAACCTTTCCGCAACGCTCCGCCGATTTTGTGATCTCCGGAAAGAAGAGCTGTTTTGATTCCCTCCGCTTTTCCTTTCCCGCCGAAGAGAAACGGTTTCCCGTTTTGCGAGAGATCGAAAACGATCTGGAATCCGCATTCGCTCAGACGCCGCGGAGCCGCATAGGCGCGTCCCGGAACACCGGAGGCGAGGAACAGTTCAATGGAGTCGTTGTTCCACGGTTCTTTCGGAGAAACGCCTTCTTTGGGCGTGGCGTCGGCGACGAGCGCGAGGAAGTAGAGATTCTCATGGTCCGCCATGAACGAAAACTCTCCGTCAATTGTTTTCCCGTCCTTGCCGCGCAGAGAGAGGAAGCGGGGCGGGGTCCAGAGATAAAGCACATTTTCGTATCCCCAGTCTTTCTGAAACGCGCCGTCGATGATGACGCCTGCGGTCGGACGCGGAATCAGGAAATCGTCGTTGCCGCCGGAGAGTTCGAGTTCGGAGATTTCCAGCACGAGATCGGCTTTTGTCGTATCGCAGCTGAAAAGCCCGAAGTTGAGGATCATTCCTCTGGACTCTTTGAGGTCCGGCGTCCGCTGGTTGGAAAACGCCGTTTTTTCAAACGGGAATCCGCGGATTGCGGCGCCGGTGGTTCCGCGGCTCCATGCTGTTTGAAAGTATCCGCCGGTACAGGGAAAGGAAACGCCCAGATGTATTTTCTGTCCGGCAACGGTGCGCGCGGATATTTTCAGCTGATTGAAATCGCTGATGTCGCGGACCTTGCTGAAGAAGCCTGTGCAGTTGATGAACTTCAACGGTTCTTCCGTTTTCGGAAGGGTGAAGATCAGACGCATCCGCCCGCCCTCCTCTTTCCGTTCCACTTTCAGATTGCCGTTGTCTTTCCAGTCCAGCTCCCGGATAAGGTCAAGACCGTAAAGGGGAAGGACGGAAAAGCAGAGCAGGACCGTCCCGAAAAGAAATGTTCTGATTCCCAGCATGGAGCCCGCACCCTTTTTTACTTGTTTGATGCAGCGGGAGCCGGAACAATGTCGATGGAGGATATTGTGATTTCCATATCCTGTTTCGTCGTGTCGCACGCCCAGAGACCGAGATTGACAATCAGCAGTTTCGCCTGCGTCAGATCCGGCGTCTTGTAATTGCTGAACGCTTCCCGGGCAAACTCAATGACAGTCTCTTCCTTTTCTGTTTTGGCGCTCGACCATGCGGTCTGGTAATACCCTCCGCCGCAGAAGAAGGAGAGGCCGACGGGGATTGCGACATTGCCTTTGAGTTTCAGAGAGACTTTCTCCAGTTTGGAAAGATCGACCGGAGCGTTGAAGTTCCCGTGGAAGTTGATGAACTTCAACGCCGTTTCCGTTTTCGGCATCTGGAAGGTGAGTGTTTTTTTCTGTTTCAGCTCAATGCTTGCCGGAGCCTTTGCGTTCCATTTTGCGTTCGGCAGAAATTCCGCGCTGAACAGAACGGCGGGCGCCACGGCGGCGAAAAGGGCGAGTTTGAGTGATTTCATTTGCGGTCTCCTTAAGTTGGTTTGTTGAAAAGGGCGTTCAGCGTTCTTCGCTGACGTCGCAGTTGAGCAGTTTGCTTTCGCCGCCCGTCGGACCGAGCGGTCCCTGGAAGCGGTCGACGTGCAGGTCGCCGCGGAGCAGATTCGTGCTCAGCGCGTGGCGCAGCGGAATGTAGTACTGTGGATTCTGCAGATCATAGGGGCTTGCAGTTTTGTTGAGATGCTGAGCCGTGAACATGACAACGGAATCGCCTTCTCCCCACGGCATTCCGTCTGTGGCGATGACGGTCTTTGAGATGCTTTTTTTCTTTTTCCCGAGCTGACCGAATGTATAGTGACCACCTTCGGCTTGCCGGAACCGGCGGCGGCGGACACCAGCAGACTGCCGCCCCGGTTCTCCACTGCCGCTTGCTGCTGCTCCGTCA
>URNE01000405.1 GCA_900549045.1 uncultured bacterium
AATGACTGTGGCGTTGCCCGAGCTCCCGCTCCCGAGGTTTGTCAGTCCGAAAAGATGTTTCATTGCAAAATCCTTTAAAAAATGTTTTCACAGACTTTTATTATAATGGTTTATGCGCTATATTTAAAACGGAAATCAAAAAAATCTGCAATTTTTTTCAGGAGGCACGATGGATTCAGTTCAGGGAATGACGCAGACTTCGGCGATGAGGCAGGAACAGACGCTGACGCCGCAGCAGCTTCAGTCGCTTGATATTCTCTGCGCTCCTGTGCTTGAACTCCAGCAGAAGATCAATCAGGAGCTTGCGGTGAACCCCGTTCTCGAGGTGGAGGAACCCGCCGCGGTGGAGCTTCCCGAACCGCCTCCCGATCAGGAGAAACCCGAACTCGGTTCCGAGCGCGACGACATGGAAGACGAACTCGCCCGCATTGTCGAACTCACCGCCGGCGGACTCTCCCCCGAAGAGGCGTCGCTTCCCTCCGGTTACGACCCGGAGGACGAAGAGGAACGGCAGGCGTATCTTTTCGATTCCATCACGAGCGATGTTTCCATGCAGGAACAGCTTCTCAATCAGCTCCGCGTTGCCGACTCCGACCCTGAAACGACCCGTGTCGCCGAAGCCGTGATCGGCGGAATTGACGAATCCGGTTATCTTAAAACTCACCCAGCCGACATCGCCACCGGTTCCGGCTGTACGCTTCAAGAGGCGGAGAAGGCTATCCGTCTGGTTCAGAGTTTCGACCCGCCCGGAATCGGCGCGCGCGACCTCAAGGAGTGTCTCATTCTCCAGCTCCGCCGTCTCGGAAAAGATACGCCGGAACTGGTAGACCTTGTTGAAAATCATCTGGAGGATATTGCGCGCAACAAACTCCCGCAGCTTGCGAAAGCGCGGAACATCTCCCTGGAGAAGCTCAACGGAGAGATCGCCGAGATCAAAAAGCTCAATCCGTGTCCCGGGAACGTCATTGCGGACATCAAACCCGTCTATATCGTTCCCGAGGTGACCGTGGAGCGCGACGGCGATGATTTCAAGGTCGTTTACAATGATTCGTACATTCCGCATCTGCGTATCTCGAAGTTCTATCTGAAGATGCTTGAAGACCCGAACACGTCCGACGACGTCCGTTCTTACATCCGGAACAAGCTCACAAACGGAAACGGGCTGATGAAGTCGCTCGAACAGCGGCAGAAGACGATCAAACGCATAGCGGATATCCTCGTCGCAGCCCAGCACGATTTTCTTGCGAAAGGCGTCGAGTATCTCAAGCCGATGACCATGCAGCAGGTCGCCGACAAGCTCGGACTGCATGAAACGACCGTGAGTCGTGCAATGGCGAACAAATACATCAAAACCCCCGTCGGGCTGTTTGAATTCAAATATTTCTTCTCCGGCGGGTTCCAGTCGAAAGAGGGCGAAGAAATTTCCTCCCGCGGCGTCAAGGAGATGATCCGCGATCTGGTGGACAAGGAGAATCCCGCGTCGCCGCTCTCGGACAGCAAGCTTACCGCGCTGCTCAAGGAACGCGGGCTCGACGTCGCCCGCCGCACGGTTGCGAAATATCGCGAGGAGCTCGGCATTCAGTCCTCCCATCTCCGGAGAAGTTTCTGATGAAGCGCATCCTGCTCCGACTTCTGCTTTTCTGTATCTGCGTAGCGACGTCGTTTTTCATCAAGACCTGTCACTACAACATGGAGGCCGCGCGAGTTGCCGCCGCAATCGGCGACGCGGAGCCGCTGCGTTGCCGCGATTTCCGCGATGCGCTCCCGACGAAGCGTCCGAATTTTGTTCCCTACACCATCGAAAGCGCGATGATGTTCGCTTATGCGAAGGACATAGCGGACGGCAAGGGGGTTCCCGCGCACGATCCGCGTCTCGCGTACCTTCCCGACGTTGCGCCGTACGCGCAGATGAACATGGGCCTGGAGTGGGTGCTCGGTTGGAGCTACCGTCTGAAATGTCTTCTTTTCCCGCCCGCCGCGCCGTCAGCGCCGGAACTGCGCTATCAGGATTCGCCTGATTTTGCCGCCTTCACAGCGTGGAACGTCCGGCTGTGGACCGCATTCATTCCGGGGCTGATTTTTCTCTGGCTTCTCGCTCTCCGGACTCCTGCCGGACTTGCGTTTTCCGGCGGAATGCTGCATGCAGTCGCCGCCTCCGCCATTGCGCGCGCGACGGGACAGGATATTGTGCGCGGCGACCTCTGCATTCCGCTGATTCTCCTGAGCATGGTTCTTGCGTACTCCTTTTACGCGCGTCCGAAACGCTGGAAACTCGCGGCGCTGTTCGGATCGACGTTTTTCTGTTTTGTGACATGGGATCTCAGCCAGCTTCTGTTTGCCGGATGGGCCGGATTCGAGGTGTTCCGGTTCCTCTGCGGCGGTGTTCCGACCCGCAAGCGGCGGGGCGTCTGGCTGATGATCGTTCTTGCCATTGCGCTGAACGCCCTGCTGGTTCCGTTCAACGTCACTTACGGACTGCTGATGTCTCCGTTCCTCTGCATTCTGCTTCCCCTGACGGTTCTGATTCTGTTTGCCGGAACGGTGTTGCGGAAGACGTTTCTGCGCCGTCTTCTGCTCTGCGGAATCGCGCTTGGATGTCTCTGGAGTTTCCATACAGCATTTGTAGACAATCCGGTTTACCGGGCAAATTACAGCCACTTTTCCGAAGCGATGAAAGCGAAGGTGAAGTTTAAGAACGTCAAGCCCTCCGATCCGTCAAAACTGAATTATGACGCCCGCATGATGTGGACACCGTCCATGCATTCCGCAACATGGAATATAACCGTCAGTTTCTTCCCGTCATTTGGATCATTGCCGTTTTTGAATTCAGTGAAAGCTCCGTCACTTAT
>URNE01000406.1 GCA_900549045.1 uncultured bacterium
GGGCTCTTCTCTTCCTCTTTTTTCCGGTAATCCCGCGGGGAAACTCCCCAGTAATGGTGAAAACGGCGCGAAAAATAAAGAGAATCCCGGAAACCCGTCTGCAGCGCAATCTCCTTGCAGGTATACGGATACAGGGAGAGAAGACGCGCGGCGCGGTTCATGCGCAGAGAATTCAGGTAGCTCATAGGGCTCTTGTGATAATATTCCCGGAACAATGCGGCAAAATGCGGCGCGGAAAGGCCGAAATGGGCCGCCACCCCTTCCACGGTCAGATTCTTCTGCAGATTTTTCTGCAGATAAAGTTCCATCTCGCGCACCCGCGCCGGAACAGGCGCAAGATTCCGCTTGCAGCAGCGGTGCAGATTGTAGATGAACAGTTGAAGCAGATTCTTCAGACAGAATTCATCACCCTCATCCGCCAGCTCCTGCCGTAAAAGCGGAAGATAGGTCTCAAACACCGGTCCGGCGTCCACATGAACCGGAACTCCGGTCGGGATCGGCCACTTATCCAGCATCCGTTCCAGATCGGGACTGTCCGCTATCAGCCACGAATGCATCCACGCGCCATTCTCGTTCCCGTAGCAATGCGTCTTTCCGGGACGCCATACCATCAGAGAATTCTCACAGGAAACCAGCTCTCCCGACTCCTTCCGCACGGTCACCGGGGTTGCAAACCAGATGAACAGCCACGGCCACGGGTACGCGCGTTTCTCGCCGTGATGAATCATCACCGGAAGCATCGTCTCGTCCAAAGCAAAACCCCGGATCAGAAACTGATGCTCTCCACGGGTCCACGGACTGCTGTCATAATAGGACACTTTCGCCTCAATCATCGTTTTCTCCATATTTTTCATCGAATATTACATACAGGAAGATGTTGACTTTTCCCCTGCAGGAGAATATAGTACGGAAAAACAATTTTACAAGGAGATTTTGCCATGACAAGAAAATATTCCGTCTTTCTCGGAAACGTCGGTTCCTGCTCCGACCGCTACTGCGCCGCTTACGAAAAACCGTACACGGTCCGCGAACTCTTTCAGCGCGCCGCAACCGTGCCGCACCTGACCGGAGTCGACCTCGTTCTCACCCCGGACCTGATCGCGGAATTCGACACGGTCCGCGAAATGCTCAAAGAAACCGGCCTCAAGCCCGTCTCCCTCGCCGTCGACCACTTCGCCCAGGCGAAATGGAAACAGGGCTCCTTCTCCGCTCCCGACGCCGCCGTACGCCGGAGCGCCGTCGACGACACCAAACGGGCGATGGACCTTGCCGCAGGCATCGGCTGCGATCTCGTCACGATCTGGCCCGGACAGGACGGATACGACTACATCTTCCAGGCGGATTACGAACAGGAACGCACCTGGTTCGCCGACGGCATCCGCGAAGCCTGCAAACACAATCCGCAGATGCGCATCGCCCTCGAATACAAGGCGAAGGAGCCCCGCAACCGATGCTATCTCAACAACACCGCAGCGGCGGTCCTCATTCTCGACGAAATCGGCGAACCGAACTGCGGCGCGGCGCTCGACTACGGACATGTTCTCCTCGGCTACGAAAGCCCCGCCGAAGCCGTCGCCATCCTTCACAAATACGGAAACCGCCTCTTCCACGTCCACATCAACGACAACTATCGTCTGTGGGACGACGACATGATCGCCGGCTCCGTCCACACGCTCGAATATCTTGAATTCTTCTACTGGCTCCGCCGCACCGGCTACACCGGCTGGATGACAATCGACCAGTATCCCTACCGCGAAGACGGGCGCGACGCCGTTTCCGAAAGCGCCGAATGGCTTGATGCGCTCGAATCGGTGATCGACCGCGCGGACATGCCGGAAATCTCCGCCATTCTCAAGCGCAAAGATGCAATCGCCGCCAGCCGCATGATGCGCAAACTTCTTTTCCCGGGGAACGCAAAATGAAATTCCAGCCGATCTCCTCTTCCGCTGTCCGCGCCGGCGGAGAAATCCGCGCCCGCATGGAGCTGACCGCCGGAAAAATTCTGCATCAAACCGATGTGGAACATCTCTTCGCCGCGCCGTTTCATCACCGCAAAACCGAACCCGATGTTCCCGGCGGATTCGCCGGATACGGAATGCTCCTCGACGCCATCGTCAAAGCCGCCGCCCACAATATCGGCGGAGAGGAACTCCGGACGTTCAAGGACGAACATATCGACGACCTGATCTCCACGCAGTCCGCGGACGGCGCAATCACGTTTTACGAAGGCAAACCGGGCTTCTGGGATCCCCATGACCAGTCATACATGATTCAGGCGCTTGTGCTTGATCACCGTTTCTTCGGCAAAATGGAATCGCTCGAAGCCGCGCTCAAACTCGGTGAATTTCTCATCCGCACCAAAGCGCCGCTCACGCTCGGAATCGAAACCGCATTCCTCATGCTCGGCAGGGAATCCGGACGGAACGAATTCATCGACTACTGCCGCGATGAATTCAAAATCACCGAATCCATCGACGCCTACGACCATATTGTCCCCGTCAACGGCGTCGCGCACGTCTACACATGGATCGCCCGCGTTCTCGCACAGCTTCAGTACGCGCAGATCACCGGCAGCAACGCGCCGGTTCTGCTGGAGGGAGCAGAGGAACTGTACCGCCGCGTCTTCAGCAATTACTCCTCCATCTCCGGCTCCTGTTCCGGCGGCTTCTTCTGGGGTGAAGTCTGGGACAACACACAGACCGGACTCGGCAGGTGGGGCGAAACCTGCGTTTCCGCCTATCTGCTCCGCTGCACCGCCAAGATGTTCGAATTTGATGCGGACCCGAAATTCGGCGATCTTTACGAACGCATTCTCTTCAACGCCTTCTTCGGCGCGCAGTCGG
>URNE01000407.1 GCA_900549045.1 uncultured bacterium
TTCGGAAAACTTTTGACAGCATCTTCTGCACACCGCGCAAGAAAACGGGCGTCGGAATTGCCGATGCTGTTCGGAACGAACCGGATATCCTCCGCCGTTCCGCCGAACAGAAACAAATACCAGACACACGCCTGCAGATATTCTCCCCGGTCGTTCAGATGTATGGCGTCGCGGATGATCCGCATCTCTCCGGTCTTCTGATCCTTGCTCCAGTAGAGCCTTCCGACCACGTCTCCGGCCTGCGGCGGAAGATCGGGGAAGTGCAGAGTTCCCAGGAGCGCAGGATCATAGTTTTTGAATTTGACAGGTGATTTTTCCCGCGCAATCTGAACCGCAAGCCCCGTCGGAATGACACGCGCATGAATAGATTTTGCAAGTGCCAGATAGTTTGCCGTCAGCTTTTCATACATCGTATTCTGATCAAAGCCCCACTCTGAATCCGGGGGCATGACACGCGAATCGTCGGAACGGTACGACCAGGTCTGCTGAATCACGATTTCCGCCTGCGGCTGATGTTTCCGGATAAGCGCAATCAGCTTCGGCGCGCCTTCAAATGTTTCGCCGCGCCAGCTCTCGTGACTTGCCTGCTGAATGGTCACAATATCCCACCGGTCCGCCGTGAGCAGATCCTGCAGGCTGACTTTGCCGTCCGGGCGGCCCGGCAGTTTCAGATTTGTCCAGTACGGACGGTGAGAGGGATCTTTTTCCGTCTTGCCGTATTCGCCGTAATGCCGCCAGATGGTGCAGCTGCCGATCATCGCCTCACCGAGCTTCAGTTTCTTCCCCGAGGCTTCCGCAATTTTCGGAAGATAGGTCAGCACGCTCAGCGAAAAGCTGTTGCCGACCATCAGAACCTTGAGCTCCGCGGCAGAGCCGGAAAGCGAGAAGGCCGCAAGAGCCGTCAACAGCAGATGTTTCCAGTTCATTCTCTTCCCCTCCCCTTACAGTCCCATGAAGTACATCGAAGAACCCGGCGCGCGGATCGGGAGCTGATTGAACTTGTGACTGGACACATGCCCGTCCTTGTAGAGCCAGTTTCCGCTCATTCCGCCGCCGTGGACATTGCCTGCGGCGGAGATGTACGGCTTGCGGTCGCCCGAAATCGGCTGCGGAACCCAGTGATGCACGGCATTGATGTCATGCGGCGTATTGGCCAGCACTGCCGCGGAATATTTTGTGAACATCGCCTCCCCGACGATGATGCGCCCCCTGATGTCTCCGATACGGCGTCCGTTCGGCTTCTCCTCCGTCTCTCCCGCGGTCCGCCACCAGGCGTAATTGTAGGCGGGACAGCTGGAATTGTCCCGGCACATCGTCGGCAGATAATTGCTCGAGAAACGCGTGGACGGAGTCCCCTCGAACTCCGGGAACAGACGCGACATCGCCGTCGGGCAGACATACGTCGATTTTGAAGAGTACCAGTAGCGCGCGGGCGTGTAAATCGAGATGTATGCATACGTTCCCGATGTCGGGCTGACCGACTTTCTCGCGTAGGAAGTTTTCCCGTAATCGAAAATGCTGTCCGTGAACGATACCGCGCCGCCCTGTATGAGATTCGGCAGATAGTCGTTGTTGTCCACCGTATACATGGCAAGTCCGCTTCCGACCTGTTTCATGTTCGCCGTGCAGGCAATTTCATGCGCCTTTTCCCGCGCCGCATTCAGCGCCGGCAAAAGCATTCCCGCAAGGATTGCGATGATCGCAATTACTATAAGGAGCTCTATGAGGGTGAATTTGTCGGTTTTCCGTCTCCGGGGCGGCATGTCGCGGTGCATTGATTCTTTCTTCATTTTGTCTGACCTTTCTTTACTTTATGGTTGCTGATTTCTTTCGTAATGTCGGGAACGCTGTTTTCCACGAAGAGCTCCATGTTGATCGAAATCTCCACGGAGTTGCGGCAGCCGAGCATGGGACGGTTGTTGAGGAGATATTCCATCCAGCGCAGCAGCTCTTCCATCGAAAAATCCACCCGGTCCAGCTTGTCGGTTTCTCCGGCGGGGTTCATGTCCACAATGCTGTCGTAGCTCATGACGCCGATGTTTTTCATTTCATCGGGAAGATTCGGGAGAACCGCCAGACGGAAAAGCGAAGCGGAATAACACATGACGAACAGAATCGCCGTCGGGCGTTTGTTCTGTTCAAAAAAATAGTTCCGGAAGAATCCGCTCAAATCGCCGCTGCGCTGTTCGAGAATATCGATCCGGCAATCCGGAGCCAGACGTTTCATCTCCGCGCAGAACAGGAAAATGCGCCGGTCCGCATCTTTATGACGGAAATCCTTGTGGACCGCGATATGCCTGCGGTGTCCCAGACGGTGCAGGTGCTGCGCCGCAAGCGAACAGCCGAGCACATCGTTGCAGCGGAGGATGATATCCGTATTCAGCGCAGTTCCGAACATGGAGATGGAGAAGATGTTCGGATTTGCTTTTTTCACTTCCGCGACGACGTTTTCATCCGGTTCCGAGCAGTAAACCACGGTTTCCGCATCCGCTATGGCGTCCAGAAACGCAATCCGCTTCTCCCGGTGATTGGTCGCGATGATCGTAAAACCGTCGTTCGAAAGCTGCTGAAGAAGAATGGTCCCGAAAAAGAGCAGATAGCGGTTGTTGCTGAAATCCACAACGATCTTCCTTGCGGTCTCCTGATTGGCGTAATATCCCCGTTTGTTCAACGCGTCAATCACGCGCTTCCTGGTTGCGGGACGGACAGTCGGTTCGTTGTTCAGGACGCGGTAAAGCGTCATGACGCTGATCCCAAGATCCCGCGCAAGCTGGCGCATGTTGATTTTCGTTATAAACTTTTTCGGTTCCATTGTCATATACCGCCTTTCACGAAAG
>URNE01000408.1 GCA_900549045.1 uncultured bacterium
GAAACTGCTCCATTCATTTTTCAGCTGCCCGTACTTATCCATGATAAAATCTCCGGAAAAAGACAATTTGTTTAGTTGTTTTTACAATAACACCATTGACGAAACAATGCAAATGTGGTATAATAAATACAAGAAAAAAATCAGGAAGAACAGAAAAAACAAAAAAGGAAGGTATGCAATTATGAAAACACATTGGTTCAGCAAGTTTCCCCCATCACGTATGCGCAAATCCATGAGATTCTCCCTTATAGAGCTGCTTGTGGTAGTTGCGATTATAGCAATCCTTGCGGGCATGCTTTTGCCTGCACTGAATGCGGCGCGGTCGAAGGCGCATCAGATTTCGTGTCTGAACAACTGCAAGAGCATTGCGCTTGCCATGAACGGTTATGCGGATTCCAATGACGACTGGATTCCGCCGGCGACAATCGACGCAAGCGATCATTCCACTTACTGGCCGTTCCGCCTGGAGCCGTATGGACTGGGCGTGAAAAAAAAGGTGGAAGACCAGAAAAAATATACCGCATCGCAGCTTTGGTGTCCGGGAAATCCGGTTCATAATACAATCAGCAGCATCGGCGAATATGCGGTGAATGTGTGGGTCAGCGGAAACCGGAACGGAGGTCAGATGATTCACCGCAGGCTGGTTTTCAAGTCTCCATCACGCACAATTTTTGCAGGAGATGCCGACAGTTGCGGTTCAAGTATTTATATCGGGGACTTCAGATTTCGTCATGGTGCACCGGATGACGGGAGCGGGACCAGAACCTCTTTGACGCCGGTTCCGTATCCGACCGGGCTGGCGAACTACGCTTTTATCGACGGACATGCGGCGGGGATGAGACTGAAGGATTTCATGCAGTGGGGGCCGCTCAATGCCGGTTATGATCCGCTGCGCGGAACGTGCCCGGGGCTTGGAAACGTTGATTTTGAAAACCTTCCCGGTTTCAAAATGATAAACTGGCAATAAAAAAAAAGGAAAAAAAATGAGCACAACGCGACATTTTTGGCGGATTTTGTCCGCCGCACTGCTGGTTCCGTTTTTTGCGGAAGCTATCGACGAGGACACTCTTACGCGGGATTATGCGTTTGAGAATCCCGGGAACACATGGAACGTGAAACATGCGAAAGTCGACCGTATTGAAGCGTTTGAGGGCCTGGCGGATACGTTTTTTTACTTGAACGGAACGTATCCGGAACGTCTGGAACAGAAACAAATCAAGGTAAAACCGGAAACATGGTATGTGGTGAATTATGTTTACCGCACGGAACGGATGCTCTGGTTTTCCGGCGAGGTTAAGGCTTCCGCGGACGGAAAGGTGCTCGGACGTGGAACCGCGTATGATGCGCCGGCGTGGCGGCGGGGTAAATTCTTTTTCTATTCGGGGAAATACGATTCTGCAGATCTCTGTCTGAATATACACACGGAGAAGGCCGCGTGGCAGATCGGCCGGATAGTGATCCGTCCGATGACCCGGGCGGAGTATGAAAACTGCGGAATGATGAGCGATTCCGGTTTTGAGCAGGTTCCGGACGGCGTCATGCGTTCTCCGGATCTGCACTGGAGTGTAAAAGTCGTTTCGGAAAATCCGTTTTCCGGAAAGAAGTGCGCCCGTTTCGATTTTCCGGAAAACGCAAAAGGCATGGTTTATTTTTCCGCCGGACAGTTTTTCATGCGTCCGGGTGACATCCTTTCCGGTTCGATAAAAGTGAGGGCGCAGCGTCCAGTGAAGATTCATATTACGATGCTGAATTTTGCGGGAGAAACCCGTGTGCCGGCCAGAACCGTTACGGCGGACGTCGGCACGGGCTGGAGCGAAGTCCCGTTCGAGTTCCGTCCGGTGCCGATGAAAAATGAAACGGGCGGCAGCGGCTCCTGTTTTCTCTTCTTCCACTTTACGCCGAAAGACGCGCCGAATACAGTCTGGTTTGATGATCTGGAGTTTTCCGTTCAGAGAGCGGAAAACAAACCGGCGAAGAGCGGAAAGGTGATTGCGGTCAACCCTTCCTTTGAAGTCGGTCTGGACGGTTGGGAAACTCAATTCGACGAAACGGTTGAAGAGTATGGAAATGTGCGCAACCGCATGAGTGTTGATACGGACGCCGTGGTCGGACGCTATTCGCTGAAGGTCGTTAAGCCGCTGACTCCGCCGGAAAAGCGGAAATTTACAAAGACCCTGATCAGGGCGCTTCCTTTTCACCTGCCTCTGAACAGGGATTTCACGATCTCTTTCTGGGCAAAGTCGAACCGTCCGACGACTCTTTCCGTGGGGCTTCCTTATACGGGTATTGGCAATTTCACGCTTTCATCTGAATGGAAGCGTTATACCGCTCAATTCAAAGCCATGCGGGGATTGCATACGGCAGGGACTGAAACGGAGCTCCGGATACTTTCCGCAAACGACGGTGCGACGGTTTGGCTTGACGGCGTTCAGATTGAACCGGGGAAAAACGCAACGGCATTCCAGCCTGATGCAGCTTATGAAGCGGGAACCGTTATTCCGGACCGGACATTCAAACTTGTGAAATTCGGTGAGACATTTCCTCTGCGTGTTTATGCGGCATCCTACACCGATGCGCCGAAGGGGAAAACGGTACGAGTCACCGTTTCCGACTTTTTCAACAGAACTGTTTTTCAGAAAGACTTCCCGTTCACCGTGAACGGGAAGGATACGCAGACGTTTGATTTCAATTTAAAGGGGGAGAAGCCGGGGGACTTTCACGCGCGTGCCGAAATTCTGGATGCGGACGGAAAAGTCCTTGCAGGCGGAGATTCCGCTTTTGCGGTTCTGAAGGCTCCTCCGGAAATTCCGCTTGAAAAATCATTGATCGGTATGA
>URNE01000409.1 GCA_900549045.1 uncultured bacterium
CGGCGTACTGGTCCAGCTTCTCAGCGATGAAGGCCACGCCATACTGAATGTTTTCCGCCGGTGACAGGTCGGCGGGGGCTCTTTCACGCTCGAAAAGTAAACGGTTGTTCATGAAAACAACCCATCTGCGAGCTTGGCTGGACGCTTCGCCGACACTGTCATCCAATGAGGAAGAGCTCTGCCCAAGCAATTTGAATGCGCTTATGCGCGTCCGCGGCGGCGGAACAGAAGGCTGATGCAGAAAATCACACACGAACAGAGGACAATCGTCGCCCCCGCCGCAGTCCGCATCCAGTCCTGAGCGGAAAGCAGAAGTCCCGCAATCGCGGAAAACAGGCTTATTCCAACCGAATACCAGAGCATTTTTCCGTAGGATGACGCCAGATTCCGCGCCGCGGCGGCCGGCGTAATCAACATAGCTGTCACCAGCAGAACCCCGACCGCCTTCACGGAAAGAATCACCACCAGCGAAAGCAGCGCGGCAAAAAGATACTGATACAGCGAAATCCGGATCCGGTTCGCCTTCGCCAGCTGAAGATTCAGACCGATGCAGATCATTTTATTGAAAGCAAACGCCTGAAATGCCGTAAAAACGATCAGAAGAAGGAACATCGCTGCAATTTCCGCATCGCTGATCGTGAGAATATCGCCGTACAGAAACATCTGCATGTCGCGCATCGCCTGCGGATAGCGGCTTACGACCGCAAGTCCGGCGGCGACGACTGCGGAGAAGAAAACGCCTATCACCGTGTCCGTCGAAAGTCCGCTGCGCTGTTTCACCGCCATGATGCCGAGACCTACCAGCACCGCCAGCAAAGGCATCGTCAGATTCGGGCTGACCGCGAGGAGCAGACCGAACGCCACCCCCGCAAACGCGGAATGACCGATCGCATCCGAGAAGAACGCCATGCGGAAATTCACCACCTGCGTTCCTGCCACGGCGGCCATGGGAGCAATCAGAATCAAACCCAGCATCGCAGTCTGCATGAACCGCATCTGCATACACTCAAGCGGAAGAATCCGCCCCATCCAGCCGCAGAAAAAAGAGACAATATCCAGTTCCATAATCAATGTTTTCCTTTGCATGAACAGCCGGTCGCGGGAATCGTGCCCGGCGCGGGAATGCCTTTGTGCGGACCAAACGTCTCCGCGAGAACTTCCGGCGTCAGAATCGTCATCGGATCGCCCTCCGCAACAATCCGTTTGTTCAGACAGATCACATGGGTTGCATGAGCAAGAACCGTGGAAAGATCGTGCGTAATCATCAGCTGCGTGAAGTTCCGCTCCTTGCGGAAACGGTCGAGCAGTTCGCAGCACACCATTCCTCCCTTGAAATCAATTCCGGACGCCGGTTCATCAAGAATCAGCAGTTCGGGATTCTGCGAAAGCGCGCCCGAAAGCATCACCCGCTGCAGTTCTCCGCCCGAAAGCGCACCAAGCGGACGATCCGCCAGCTGTACGCAGCCCGTCTTTTCCAGCAATGCAAGAAGCTCCGTCTTCAGTGATTTCCGGATGCCGAAACAGAGCGGACGCTTCTGATGAAACGCCGCCATGAATTCGAGCACCGTCAGCGGCATTCCGCGGTCAAACGAAAGCGACTGCGGAACGTAACCGAAGCGCGGACGATCCGAGTCGTATCCGTGAAAACAAATGGTTCCGGAATAGTCTATTTCATCCAGCAAAGTCAGAACTAGCGTAGTTTTTCCCGCCCCGTTCGGTCCGACAATCGCCGTGCACCCTCCCCGCGGAATGGATGCGCTGATGTCCGTAAGAATCGTCACTCCGTCATTTTCGACGGATACATGATTGAAACTTACCGAATGCGCACAGTTTGGACAGAGCTTGTGAGTCATTTTTCATAGAACGCTTTTATTACTTCCAGGTTATCCCTGTGCAGTTTCAGAAACGCCTCCGGCGTTGCTCCGCTTTCCGGTTGAACCGAAAGCGTGAGAACCGGAATCTTTGTCTCTCTGGAAACAAGATCCGTCACTTTTGACGGATAATTCTTCTCTGCCAGAATTGCGGAAGTTCCATGCCGTTTCAGGTGAGCGGTCATCTCCCGGATCTGCGCGGCGGAAGGTTCGCTTCCGGTGTGCGGCTGAAGATATTCCGTCACATGCAATCCGAGCGCGGCTGCAAGATAATCGAAAATTCCATGCTGGACGGCTATATTCCGTTTTCCCTCCGGAACGGTCTTGCCGAATGCTCGGTATTCTCTGTCTAATTTCAGCAGAGCTTCACGGTATTTTTCCGCATTTGCGGAAAATTTGACGGAGTCTTTCGGAAATTTGAGGGACAGCTCTTCCGCTATGCGAGCAACCAGTTCCGCCGCGGTTCCGGGAGCGGCAAAAAGATGTTCATTCCAGACATGTTCATGTTTGTGTTCATGTTTGTGCTCATGTTTGTGCTCATGCTTGTGCGTGTGTCCATGTTCGGAACATTCCTCTTCGCTGTCGCGGAACGGAAGAAGCCCTTTCACTCCCTTTGAAGAATCAACGACAAGCGCCTTGCGGTTGACGCGGGGAATCGCGCCATCCAGGAAATCCTCCATGCCGAGACCGTTTATGATGATCACGTCCGCCTTTGCAAGTTTCCGCATGTCCTGAGGAGTGAGCGCATAGTCGTGCGGACAACCTATCGCGGCCGGAAGCATTGTCGTCACTTTAAATCCGCCCACTCCGTCAATGACGGCTTTTGCAAGCAGGGTGACGGGAGCCGTTGTACAGAGAACATTCACCTCCGCAAGGAGTGAGACGGCGGAAAACACACTCAAAAAAAGAGAAAAAAACAGTTTCATTCATACCTCTCTCAGTTTATGAAAATGGCGAA
>URNE01000410.1 GCA_900549045.1 uncultured bacterium
CTTTTCTCTCCCGGAAGGGCGTTTTTCATCGTGTCGAACCCGAGCTGGAAACTGTCGAAAAGGAACAGTTTTGACAGATTTTTCGCGTCTTTCGCTCCGAAGAAGTCCGGTTTGCGGACGACGGCGGAGAAGTAGAGGAAGTCGTAGTCCCAGGCAAAACGGACGTCGGCGCAGACGGCGTCTTCTTTCGCTCCCCAGGATTTCGCTTTCCAGCGGACGTTTTTCCCGTCGAGACGGATTGCTTTCGCGTTTTCCGGCCAGTCGGAGAGGTCGCCGTCGATTGTGAGGCGGGCGGGCGCCCTGGTGACGAACAGGGCGGAGAGTTTCGCCTCGGCGGTGATTTTCTCCGAGCCGGGCGTCTGGACGGAGATGCGGACGTTCTTTTCGACATTGTCGATTTTCGCGGAGTTCAGTTCAAAGGGGATGATTTTCTCCGTTTCGCCGGGGATCCCGGTGATTCTGACGGAGTTTTTGCCTTTGACGAGTCCCGCTGTTTCGATGGTTACGGTGCAGTCGATCGGTTTTCCGGTGAGGTTGCGGACTTTGACGCCGAACGCTGTTTCGGAAACGGGATCGCAGGCGACGTCGAGTTTCTTCTGCGAGGAATCGGAGATATTGGCTTTCAGCAGGAGCTGTTCGAATTCCGCCGCGGAGAGCATGCTGTCGATATATTTCGGGCTCTGGTTGACGGAGAATTCATTGGAAGGGATTCTGGTTCCCATGAAGTCGTAGACCGCCAGTTTTTCCGCATCGTCTTTGGAGAATGTGATTTTTGCGGGGGCGCCGTCGCACTTCCAGAATGTTGCGGTGCGTTTCTTTCCGTGATCGAAGATGTAGCAGCGGTAATCGGAACCGAATTTGACGCGGCGGTCGATTTTCGCGTCTTCGAGACGGTCGGTCAGCGCACGCATGGCGTACATGGTGAGTCCGGGAACCGGCGTGCCGTTGTTTGCGCCGTTGCCGCGGAACATGACGTTGTAGGTGATTCCGGGCTGCCATGCGCTGAAGATGAACTGTACATAACGTTCCACTCCGCCTGCAAACGCCTGGATGATGTTGCGGATGTCCAGAGAGGTCTGCTGGCGGGTGAAATCGTCAATCATATTTCCCGGCAGAACGGATTCCTGACAGCGTCCGGCTTCGGAGGAATAGTGGGGCATTCCGGGTTTGTAGCGGTCGATGACCTTGCGCCAGTTCTGCATCTCAAGAGCCAGATCGGGATATTCCGGAGAGTTGCGGTACGGATGTTCGGTGATGATGTCAAGATATTTCGCGCCGCCTTTGGCAAGAACGCTCTCGGTCCACGGAAGGTCGGTGTGACAGCTCGCGGGGCCCGCGATTTTCGCCGCTGGGTCGATTGATTTGACCGTTTCCCGGAGCAGGCGCATTCCTTCCACGTCTTTTTCCGGGGTGATGTACGGAATCAGATTCGATTCGTTTGTGGATTCGTAGATTTCAATCAGCCCCTTGTATTTCCGGACATTCTCTTTGAGGATGGGAAGATATGTTTCGGGATTCTTGACAATCTGCGCTCCGCTTGCGAGAAGAACCTTGATTCCTGCCGCACCGAATTCGGAAGCTACCTGAAACTGTTCCTTGTGCATTGGATTGGGTTCCCAGTTGATGCGGGTAAAGCCGATCCGGAAGTCCTTGTAGTAAGGAATTGCGTATTTTGTGTTTTGATGAGGGGCAAGTTCAAGCCCGATGCGCGGGGAGAGGTTCGTGTTCTTTTCCAGAACGCCTGCGTAGAAGTTGGCCGGATAGGTCTTTCCTTCCGCTTTGAATTCAACGACGATGTTGAATGCGCCGCGCAGATGTCCCGGAAGAGTGACGGTCAGCTGTTTATCAAGATCTTCATTCGCTTTCAGAGAGATTTTCCCGGCGTCTTTGCGGAGAAGAGTTTTCCCTTCAAAATCGCGGATTTCATAGGAAAGTTCTCCGGAAAGCTCCTTGTCTGAAAGGTGATTGAAATGAAGGTTCAGAAGAACCGGTTCTCCGGTGAAGTAATAAGAAACGTCATGATCCAGTTTGCCGGAAAGATAGACTTTTTCCAGCGGCTGGTCTTTTGTGCGTCCTCCGAAGAAATAGACAACGTCGTCGACCCAGATTTTTCCTGCGCTGTTCAGGCCGACGGCCGGACATGCGAGGTTGAATTCCGTTCCCTGCTCCGTCAGAATCCGGTCGGAAACCGAAACGCCCGGAGTTTTTTCGCCCCATTGGGGAAGGTACATTTCATAGCGTTTCCATTGTGTGTCGACCTGAATTGTTTTTACAACGGCGGTTCCGCCGCTAGTGAAGAGGCGCAGCGTTGCAACAGCCGGCTTTTCCGCTTTGATCCATGCGGACATGCAGACCGGAGCCTGCGGCTTGACCGGAACAGGTGCAAACTGAATGTAAGGCGCATAGGTGTTGGAGGCGGCATCCCATTCAATGCGGAATGAATATTTGCCGGAATGTTTCTCGGAGGAATCCAGCAGGACTTTTTTGTTTTTGCCTTCCACGAACTCTTTGCCGATCCAGTCAAGGTGTTTTCCGTTGTGCGCATACTGCTGATATTCAAAACGGGTTCGCGGGTTGTACATGAGTTTCTGTTCAGCATGTCCGTTGACAAGCAGATTCTGTTCCCGGGCTTTGATCTTTTCCGGTTCCTGAACATAGAATTTTGCGGAGCGGATTCTGTAGACTCCGCCGCGTGCAAAGACCTGTCTCAGAGAGCACTGCTTTGTATCGGAGGCAAGAGCGGAATTGACATTGACGATTCGCATCAGACCGCCCTCTGCCGGCGTTTCCGTTCTTTGATTCTTTGCATAAAAATCGCTTTTCGCC
>URNE01000411.1 GCA_900549045.1 uncultured bacterium
GGGAAGTTCATGCGCTCTGATCGAACCAATTTAGAGTTTTCTTCCCGGATCTTATTGACAAACGGGCATTAAAATGCTATATTACCATCTGCAACAATAATTTTTTACCAATGGAGAAGCTACTGCCCATGTTTAAAAAAGTCTGGACCGCGGAAATGATTGAGTCGCACATCCACATGACTCATGACAATAAAGAACCTCTCAATTCCCATTATTACGCGACCCAGTATCCGAGCGTCTACGCGGCGGCGGAACGCCTCTTCGGCTCCTGGGGAGAAGCGATCAACGCGTGCGGATTCAACTACAACGAAATCCGCAAATACAAAGTCTGGAACCGGAGCAAAGTCACCGAAACCATTCGCGAAATGGCACAGGCGGGGAAAAACATCTCCAGCCAGAAAGCGCAGAAGGAACACAAATCCCTCTACATGGCGGCCATCCGCTACTACCGCTCCTGGGGAAAAGCCGTCATGGCCGCCGGCATCGACTACCGCTCCGTCCGCAAACGCAGAAGCATGTCCGTAAGAGAAATCAAGGAGGAAATCCTCCGACTCCATAAGGCAAACGTCGACCTCTCCTACTGCAATATGCGCGCAAACTACCAGTACCTCCTCGCATACGGCATGAAAAAACTCGGAGAAGGAAGCTGGGCTACCGCTCGACGCGTCTGCGGAATCAAAACGAACTACCGCATCCCGCCCGCAAAACGACACAAAAAACGCATCGCCGTCGCCCCAGAAAACTGAACGTTTCAGACGAAGCTTCCGGATGCAACATCATGGCTAAATTCTGTGCTCGCTGCGGAAAAAATGTAAAAGCAAAAGCGGATCCCGCGGACGGCCTCCTCCACTGTCAGGAGTGCGGCGTCACGCTCGGATACTCCGCCTCCGCCCTGCCGCCGGGAACCGTGATCGCGGGATTCCGCATCGAAGAACCCATCGGACACGGCGGAATGGGCGTGGTCTACCGCGCGACTCAACTCAATCTGCAGCGTCCCGCCGCCCTCAAAATCCTCTCCGACGAACTCTCCGACGATCCCGGATTCGTCGAAAGCTTCTTCCATGAAGCGCGTGTCGCGGCAAACCTTATGCACCCGAATATCGTCCAGGCGTATTCCGCCGGAACCACCCGCGACGGCATCGACTATTTCGCCATGGAGCTCATCGAGGGACGCCCCCTCAACGACCTTCTCGAAGAAAAACCGCTCAGTTTCATTCCCGCTCTGCAAATCGCCCTTCAGATCGCCCGCGCTCTTGAGTACGCATGGAGAAAAAAATCTATGTGCCACGGCGACATCAAGCCGGAAAACATTCTTGTGACGCCCTCCGGAAAAGTCAAGCTCGCCGACCTCGGACTTGCCCGTTCCGTGCACGAAGAACGCGTGAAACGCGACGTCATGGTCACTCCGCTTTATGCCGCGCCGGAACTCATTGCAGGCAAACAGACTGCGGCGAATCTGCGCTCCGACATGTACTCCTTCGGCGCGGCGCTGTATCATATCCTCATCGGACATCCGCCGTTTGAGGGCGATACGGTTGAACAGATCTACCGCCGCCATCTCAAGGAAACTCCCATTCCGCCCGTCGAATGGAATCCCGGAATCCCCCGCGAACTCTCCGCCCTCGTCATGCATATGCTCGACAAGACGCCGGAGAACCGTCCGCAAGGCTGGACGGAAGTCATTGCGGCACTCAACCGCATCCTCGGCGACGCCGAACAGACGAATGCGGATGATCGGCGCTCCCCGCGCGGAATCTCCGCTCTGCGTCTTGCGTTTTTCACGGGTGCGGCCCTGCTTCTGGTCGCCGCCGCCATCCTTGCTTACCGCTACTACCGGAATCAAAACAGACCGCTCGACATTCCGGAACTGAACCTTCCCGTCACCCCCCGCGGCGAATGATTCCGCGATGAACTTCGAAGACAAATTCAGACGCCGCATTCTCTACAGCCACATTCTCCGCGGCGAACGCGGAATGACGCTGACGGCGTACCTGACCCGCCGCTTCCCGCGCTTCGATGCGGACGGCTGGACCACGCAGATCCGGAACGGCAAAGTGCAGGTCAACTGTCTTCCCGCAGAGCCGGAAACCGCGCTCCGCGAACATGACTGCGTGGCATTCTTTCCCGAACCCGCGCCGGAACCGGAAGCGGATCTGCATTTCCGCACGCTTTACGAGGACGAAGCGCTCCTCGTGTTTGAAAAATCCGGAAATCTCTGTGTTCACCCGACCGGTCCCTTCTACCGCCACACCCTCTGGTATCAGGCGGGATTGAAGTACGGAGAAATCCGCTTTGTGAACCGCCTGGACCGCGAAACCTCCGGTCTGCTTGTCGCCGCGCGCACCCCGGAAGCCGCAGCGGCAATGTGCGCAACCGCAATGAAAAAAGAGTATCTGGCACTCGTCTTCGGCGACTTTGCGCACTCCGTACGCGCGCGCGGAAGGCTCGTGCACGACGTCGCCAGCGCAGTCCCGAAGAAAAAACGTTTTCTCCCGGGCGATTTTTCCGTCGACGATCCGGACTCCGCGGACACCGAGCTGATTCCCCTTCGCCGTTTCGGAAAGGATATGACGCTCATCCGCGCCATTCCGCACACCGGACGTCAGCACCAGATCCGCGCCACTCTCTTTTCGCTCGGCTTTCCGCTTGCAGGCGACAAGCTCTACGGTCCGGACGAACGGATTTTCCTGAAAATCCGCTCCCGCTCCATCAGCGACGCCGACCGCGCGCTGCTGCGTCTCCCGACACAGGCGCTGCATTCGGAACGTCTGGAATTCCGTCATCCCTTCTCCGGCAAACGGATCCGCTGCGAATCTCCTATGCC
>URNE01000412.1 GCA_900549045.1 uncultured bacterium
TGTGATAAGTCCTCTCGTTTTGTTTTGTTTTCAGGGAAGGTTAATAAAGCAGTTCGGAGAACTTATCACATTTTTTTTGCCAATTCAAGTGCCGCCTCGCACTGGCACCCTTTGCGATTTTACAGAAAATTCGTTACACAGACTGAATCTTTCTTTGGGGAATCGATGAAGGCTGTGCAAGGTGATGCTTGATCCATATCGTGTTATTGATTACTTTTTCCGGAAAAGTTCGCGGATGAGGGAGGAAATCTCCGGCTCGATGAGGGCGGAGCCGATGACGAGAACCATTCCGCCGATCTGACAGAGCGTGATCGACTGGGCGAAGAACAGCCAACCGAGAAGCGCGGTCAGCATCGGAGTGAAATAACCCGAAACCGCGAGCAGGCCGGTGGAAATGTAACGTTGCGCATTGTTCCAGGAGAAGAACGCGAGCGCGGTCGGAATCAGTCCGAGATAGGCCGTGCAGAGAATATCCGGAAGCCGCGCCGGAATATGTACCGGAAAGCCGGCCGCAAGCTGGAAGAGCAGAATCCAGAATCCGGCGAAAAGAACGCTCCATGAGGTGTAAAGAAGACCGCCGATCCGTTTGATTGTCCGGTGGGCGAGCACGGTGTAGAGCGCCCAGCAGAACGCGCCGGCGAACACCATAGCGTCGCCAAAGGAAAGGGAACTGATCGTCAGCCCTTTTGCGCTGATGACTTTCAGCACAAGCATGCTTCCGGCGAATCCGGCGCAGAGCCCCGCCGTCTGAAGCGCCGAGGTGGGATTCCGCAGAATGAAGAGTCCGAGCACGAAGATCATCAGAGGCGCCTCCGCTTCCAGCAGCGAGGCGTTGACAACCGGAATGCCGAGGCTCTGTCCGTAGAACAGAAACACGCTCATCCCGGCGGCGAAAATGCTCTGGAAAATCAGATGTGACCAGTCTTTCCCGCGAATCTCCGCCCAGGGAAGTTTTCGGTTCGCGACGGCAAAAACAAGAAGCATGACGACGCCCGCCATCAGGAAGCGCAGCTGCGCCATGCTGTAGCAGTCGATATTGCCTCGGGAGACCAGGAAGGTGACCGCCGGGAAAAGCGTTCCCCAGCACACAACACTGACCGTCGCCCAGAAAATCCCCGGAACGGCGGGATGCGTTTTTGTGAATTCAGAAAGATTTGCGCCCATGTTTCATCCTCTCATAGAATATAAAATCCGGTAATATACAGCCGCATGTTCTGTTTTTCAATCAGATAAATTCCGCGGGGATGATGACGGAGCGCGGTTTGCGGCGCGTGTTGATGGCGTGGATCAGCTGTTCGGCGATCTTGAACCCGCATTCATGGCGCGGGACTCTGACCGTATGGCGACCGGACGGGACTCCGGGGAGGGGGAGTCCGTCGCAGCCGATGACGGGGATGCTGATGTCGTGTTCGCGGAGCCCCTGCAGAATCCCGGGCAGCTGGTGGTCGTATGCGGCAATGAGGGCGTCCGGACGGGTCCGCGCAAGGAGATTTTCAAGCGCGGAGGCGCCGCTTTCCGCGAGCGGACGGACGTTTTCGATGAGTGCGGGGTCGGTCTGGCGGTATCGCTGAAGAGCCTTGAGATAGGCGTCGAACTTCCGCATCTGCTGAAGGTTGACATAGCTACGGGTCTGCCCGATGAACGCGATTTTTGTGCATCCCTGCGCGACAAGCCAGTCGACGGCGTCGCGGATGCCGTCTGTGAAATCGAACGCGACTTGCGGAATTGCGGGATCATCGACGGGGTCGCATGCGGAAATGAACGGCACGTGAGCGGCGGCGATGCGGTCGAGCACATGTTTTTCGCCGATTCCCAGCACGATTTTTCCGGTGGAAGCGCAAAGGGAGAAGCGGTCGAGACGGAGCAGTCCGGTTTCGGGATCGGATTCGAGCATGTTGAGAATGGTGCGGTATCCGGCGGCGGAGAGTTTCTGCATCATTCCCTCCCAGATTTCATTCCAGAACGGGTGTGTGAAAATGGTTGTGAATCCCTCGAAAATGACTTCAATCATGCGTTCGGGATAGAGGCCTCTGCGGTTTTGCACGATGCGTGTTCCCGCCCGTTTTTTGCGTTCGAGCAGTCCCGCCTCGACGAGTCTTGCGAGGGCTTTGTTCGCCGTTTTGATGTTGACTCCGAATTCCTCCGCGAGGGTGAGCGTATTCGGCAATCGGTCGGTGTAGACTCCGTCCGCGATTCTCCGTTTCAGCTCCTCCGCGATATGCGCCTGCTTGTATTCCATGACTTACGCCTTCGGGGGAGCTGTGAGCTTCTGATAGAGTTTCATGAGCTCTGCGACGATTTCCGGCTCCGTCATGGTGGCGGAGAACCCGTAGGCTTTCAGCACCGCGCGGTCGTTCGCCTGATGCGCCGCCAGAAGTTCCGGGAATAAAAACATGGATTCTCCATAGAGATCGGCAAATGAACAATCCGGATACCTGTTTCGCGCATCCAGAATTACCTGTGCGGTTTTTGTGATTTCTTTCAGAACCGTCTCCGTTTCCTCCGGCCATGGAAAGTTGTTGTAGACGATATCTTTGGAATAACGGTAATCGGATTTCAGTCTTCCGCAGACGGTTCGCATCCATGCCATGTGGACACTGGAGGTCAGTACTCCGAAGTGGTAGAGTGTGGCATTGGGAATGATGAGAACAAGATTGCTTGCAAATGCACTAGGAGGCAGTATTCCAATTGGGATATATTGACGCTTCTCAGAAGAAACGGAAGGAATAATTATACTATCGGTGCCGCTTGTCCACGAGAATGGTCTGCGCGATGGGCGCGTACGTGACGTCCATCGCCAGACGCCATTGCTCGTCCCC
>URNE01000413.1 GCA_900549045.1 uncultured bacterium
GCGAGATCGATTCCCTTGTCGCCCGACGCCTCCTCGTTGCCGCTCATGTCCATGACTTCAAACGCGGAGAGATCCGCATGAACGCCTTTTTTCTTCTGATACTGCCAGACCGCCGCGATGAGTTTTCCGTCCTTGCGGAACACGTAGCAGATCACGCCGTTGGGATGGCGGATCTTCTTCACAAGTTTCGCCGCCTCGAACAGACGCGCAAGGGTATTGTAAACGACACCATTCTCCGAAAGAACCAGCTGATGATAATTGGAACCTCCGGAAAGCATGTTCGGAGTCAGAATCCGCTTCCAGATCAGCGGCTGATTCACTGAAATCGACTGAACAACCCCTTCTCCGAGGTCAACCAGGAAACGCCAGGCGACATGATGCGGAAGCGCCAGTCCCTCCTCGTAAGCATTGTGCTTGACCTGCTGATCAATCAGATAATAAAGCTCCGTGTTCCAAAGCGGCATATCCGGCTTGCCGTACCCCTTCATCTCTTCACGGAGGTCTGCGATATACTGATCTGCCGGACGCAGTGCGCCGAGTTCGCGTCCCCTGTACGGATGAAAACCGACAGCATCCACATAATTCAATCCGCCAAGCTCCGCGCATTTGTCCATCCACGGAGTCGCCGCCGCGCCGAAATCGCTGGTCAGACAGAATCCGGAAATCTTCGCGGCGGGGTCCGCCGACCGGATTGCCGCATGAGCTTCTTTCAGATAATTCACATACACATCCGGCGCCAAATAGAGATTCGGCTCGTTGGTCACCTCATAGACGGGAACGCGCCCTTTGAGATGCTTTACCGTCTGGTAAATGTAGTTGCGGTAAAGGTCCTTCGGCGGAAGCAGGATATGCCCGCGGACAATTGTCATGGCATTCGGCGGATTTTCTTTGACGCGCTCCGAAAGCGGATTCACCCACAGAGGCCACCGCTGACTCATCCACGGTTTGTAGTTCTCAATAAAACCGTTGCCGATCACCGGGAAGAGCGTTATGTTGTACTTCGCATACAACGCCATCTGACGGTCAAGGTGACTGAAATCAAACTTCCCGCGCTCCCATTCGACTGCAGGCCAGTCAACTCCGCGCACACCGCCGTCATGGTCGCGCAGAATGCGACAGCCGATTCGTGAATACAACTCGAAGCATTTCTCAAAAGATGTATTCAGAACGGTGTATGCCGGACTCTTGACCTGCGGATGCATCTGACACTGAAGCCCGCCGTTGAAGGCGACCACATAATCTTTTGTAATATCAACCGGCTTTGCTTCATACTTGCCGATGACGCTGAAAAACTGGTCAAGCACATCCACATCTTTTCCGGAAACTTTGATCCGGAACCCGCCAAAGCGGTCGAGTTTCCGCGAAGCAAGCGCAACCGTTTTCGTCTCACCCGGAGCAAGGTTCATCGCGACAGATTCCGAAAAAACGGTCTTGCCGGTATATTCATCCGTTCCGGTCACGGTAAGACTCTGAACGAACGCCGCACCGGAAGGATTTGTCGCTTTCAAGTTCAGTTCCGCAGTTTCGCCTCGATAGTAAAGAGTCTTGTCCGGAACGGCAACGGCGCAGACTTGCGTCGGGACGGGAGCGCCGGATTCTTCAATCTTCAAATCATCGATCCAGAGAGTGTTTGCATTCTCCGCATTGCGGGAACCCGGCGAAATCCGGACATGATGCCAGCCGTTCCCCGGAAGCGTCTCCGTGGTAAACTCGAACTCAATATTCCGCCACTTGTCACTTGTTTTGAAAATCTTTGAATAGGCGAGCCATTTCCCATCCACTTTGAAAACGGCAAAACGGTAACCGTCTCCCCCCTTTGCTCCTCTGATTTTTGCTGTGAACCTGTACGTCGTCGCAGGTTTCAGTTTGAATTCGCGGGAGAAGAGATCGAAATATTCCGCGTACGGATTTTCAATCATCAGAGAATTTTTCCCCGCGCCGGGCGCTCCGGCGGAGAGCTTCAGCGGAATGAATTTCATTTCCGGATTTGTTGCGGGACGCAGCTCTTTCTCAAGGGCAAAACCGTCCGTTCCAAGTTCAAACGAGCCGTTGAAGACGGTGTTTGCCGCCAACGCGAACGGAAGAAGCAGGAGAAGTGTTTTGTTCATGATCGTTCCTTGTTTTGTTGTTTTGAAGAAATTACTGCTCAAACAGAGCGACCCAGCCGGCACCGTATTTCTGGCCGTCTCCTCTGTACTGCGTCTTCAGCGTTCCGACTCTCTTTGATGCAACGGAGCCGTTCACCCGGAAAAAAGTTCCGCGTGACTGATGGACAAAAACCTGTTCCATGCACTCCTCTTGAGTCAAACCGCTCATAATGCTGATATAGTCATGACTGATCGGATCGTAAGTCAAAATGCCGTTGCCATTCGCCACCGGCTGCCGACTGGTAAACAGATACATCCGGGGATCCATTTTCGGCATCCTGGCGCTCTGCCAGCCATAAGGAGATGTTTCATCCGCGGAATACCAGTTCGAACCTTCATGGAGGTTAAATGTTGCAATCCCCATATAGGAACTGAAATATCTTCGCTGTTTCGCGGAATTCCCCGCAGGGGCAACGGGTTTGTGCGACGGGCAGAACCAAAGCCCGCTCTGCTTATCCGAGTAAGGCTTGGTACCTGTATAACTCTGCATGATGACGGGAAAGCGCGTCGGCTCGTTATTGTTCACCGTCGGCAGACGATCTCCATGATCCGTGGAATAGCTGATTACCGCCGTTCCGATCTGACGCATATTTCCCACACAGTTGATTTCCCGCGCCTTTTCTCTTGCTGAATTCAGCGCGGGCAGAAGCATGCCGGCAAGAAT
>URNE01000414.1 GCA_900549045.1 uncultured bacterium
AAAACGTTTAACAGAAGAGGACAATCATGCCCAATACACTGGTACAGTTCCGAATTGATGATACTCTGCGCAGACAGGCAAGTGATCTCTGCACAAAACTGGGCTTCGATTTGACGACCTATTTGCGGATGAGTCTTGCGAAACTGGTTCAGGAACAAGGAGTTCCTTTTGCTGTAAAGCTGAACACAGCCCCGACAGCAGCCGAAGCCCTTGCCGCGATGCGGAAACTTTCAGAGATCTCCAGGGAAAACGGAAATTCACAGATGACTTTAGATGAAATCAACGCAGAGATCTCTGCGGTCAAAATCGACAAGCATTAACAGCCCTTTGCAATGCTAAAAAACATCTTTGCGAGCCTTCCTCTTCCGTCTGTTGAGGTCCGTTGAAAAAAAACGCGATCCGCTTGATTTTTCCACGCTTGATGCTATTTTTCCTGAAACCAAAAGGATTTTTATGGAACAGAGCAAAACAGATCGCCTGAAGCGGCACATTCAGGACGCGATCCGGAACGGGGAGTTCCCGCCGGGCTCAACTCTGCCTTCCGTAAAACAGCTCTGCGCTCGGTACGGAGTCAGCAAACATACGGTCTCGCAGGCGCTCTCAAACCTCAACGAACAGCGGATCATTGAGGTTTCCCACGGACGAAAAACGCGCGTTCTCATGCCGGAAAAGAGAATCCGGCTCGTACACTGCGGACACGGCGGACCCGATTTCTCGACTTTCTGGCAGCCGTTTTTCAACGGAATCCTCAAGGAACTCGACCGTCACCCGGGCTTTCAGCTCACCGTCGAACCGCTCCGCGTCCGAACGGAAACTCCGGAAAAACTGCCGCCCTGCCAGGGCGTCGTTTCCATGGGGACCGATTCGGACATCCTTCTCCGCACCCTCCCAGAAGGAACTCCTGCGATCTTCGTCTACGACTATCCCGAAACGACGCCGTGTTCGTGCGTCTCTTCCGACTTCATTCCCGCGTTCCGCGAACTCGCGGAACTTCTCCGCGGACGACGCTCAATCGCCGTGTTCAATCAGTTTGAAAAAAATGAAACGCACGGAATCAATCTTCAGAAACTGCGTCTCTGCCGCGAAATCATGCGCGAAGCCGGACTCCGCGTGCACGACGTCTACCGGAAAACATGCGAAGACCCTATGACCGCCGGTTACCGGATGCTGCTCTCACTCCGGGACGCGCCGCCGGATGCCGTCCTGCTCGGAACCGACGACATGGCGGTCGGCGTCTACCGCGCCGCGCATGAACTCGGACTGCGCATTCCCGGCGACCTCGCCGTCTGCGGCTGCAACAATCTGCCCGTCGCGGACTTTCTGCTGCCCTCACTGACCTCCATCGCTCTTGACGCCGAAGCGCAGGGCGAAACCGCGCTCCGGATGCTCGTCGAACACCCGGAAGCCCCTGCGGTCCGCACACTTTTCCCCGCACGCCTCGTGCGCCGGGAATCGCTGTAATCATCTCCAGCTGTAACTGTGCTCCGTCATGGACGGCATCTGCGTCAGATATTTCCGGAGAATCTTCTGGGAAAATCCGTTGTTTTCGATGATGTCGCGGTAAAAATACGCGCTCGGACGGATTGTCCGGCTGTAATCCTTGCGGTCGACTCCGATCAGACCGAACGTCCAGTCGAACGTGCCGTCCCACTCGAAATTGTCAAGCAGACTCCAGTAGAAGTAGCCGAGCACATTCGCGCCGCGGTCGATCGCCTCCTTCACGGCATTCAGATACAGCGCAATCCAGACAATACGGAAGCGGTCGTCGAAAGTTGCGCATCCGTTTTCTGTGACCGCAACCGGGCGATCCCCGCTGAAAAGCTGGAGCATGGAACTCAAACCTTCCGGCCAGAATTCATCGTTTTTGTTCGGACACATCCGCATGTTCTTTCCCTCGAACCGCGCGGCGGGACCTTTTTTGCGCGTGTCGATGATCTGACGGCGGTAGTTGTTGATTGCCCAGAAATCCATCGTATCCTTGACTTCCGGACACCATTCTCCGTCAAATCCGGGAAACGCCAGCTCTCCCGTCCGGATCGCCCGAAGCAGAACCCCGTTGGCGAAATAGGTCTGCCGCTGCGCCTCCAGACGGTCCAGTTCATCCTGCGAACGGGTCGGGTAGTATTCAACTGCGGCGTGCGCGGAGGTGACTGGTTTCTCAGAGAACTGCTTCAGCGCATGATACGCCGCGGCGTGCGCCTTGATGTAGTCGAAGCGCATATCGTCGCCGCCCCAGCCGCCGCTGAAAAATTCGTTCAGGACAATCCAGACATCCACATAGTCGTTGAGAAGTTTTCCCATCTTCTCGACGTAACGCAGGAAATACGGAAAGTTCGCCTTGCGGAACCCGCCCTTCTGCGCAAACCATTCCGGAAGGGAACAATGAACAAGCGTCAGCCAGACCTGAATTCCCGCCTCCTTGAGAATGCGGCACTGACGCAGATAGTGCTCAATCGCCTCATGATTCCAAACGCCCTCCGCAGGCTCGATCCGCGCCCATTCAATGCTGAAACGGTACGCCTTGTGCCCAATCTGTTTCAGCAATTCCATATCGCTTTCCATCTGACGGTAGCCGTCAACGGCGTTCCCGGAGGCTTCTGTGATGTATTCGCCGCGCAGTTCCTGCTGCCAGCGGTTCGTGTGAATGTTGTTCCCCTCAATCTGATAAGCGGCAGTTGCGGAGCCGAAAATGAAACCCTCCGGAAGCTGAAAATCCGGCAGACTGAACAAATCGTACATAGTATGATTCCTTTCCTGAAAATTGTTCCGGATAATGTAGCACTTTCCGCCGTTATGCTCAAGCACAATG
>URNE01000415.1 GCA_900549045.1 uncultured bacterium
AAATAAAATTACAATCTCGGAAAAACTCCGCTCTGTTTCGCGGAATCTCCCGAACAGGCGAAAATTCTTCTGCGCACAGGCGGCGGACGGAGGATAGGATGAAACAATCCGCTCAGTCGAACGGAAGAAGAATCTGACGCTTCTGAACGAACACGGAGAAGGCGTTGAATCCCGCCTGTTTCGCCCATGCAACCGCGGCGGGAAAGTCGCGCCCGACCATCGCGGGAGAATGCGCGTCGGAACCGTAAGTCAGAGTCAGCCCCGACTCCTTCGCCAAGGCGAGAAGACGCTGCGACGGGTAGATTTCCGCCACGGCGTTGTGGAGCCCGGCTACATTGATTTCCAGCGCAATGCCGCGCTCTTTCATGATGCCGAAAATTTCGCGGAAGGCACGCTCGAACTCCGGAGTCTGAACCGGCTTGTGCCCGAACTTCTTCGGAAGGTCCGGATGCCCCAGAATCTGGAAATCCCACTCGGAAACATAGGTTTTCAGATCCCGCACATACCCGCGCCAGATCTTCTCCGCCATTCCAGGCTCGTCCCATAGAGAACGCTTGTCCGGATCGTCAAAACAGAAACCGTCGACGCAGTGAATCGAACCGATGATGTAATCCAACGGCTCGGCGGCGAGCTTCGCCTCCACTTCGGCGCGGCGTCCCGGCGTCCAGTCCATCTCCATTCCGTAAAGAACGGTCAGACCGGTTCCGGCGGCTTTCGCGCGGAGATCGCGGATGATCCGTCTGTATTGCGGAAACTCCGATTCGTCCATGCGCCACTCCGGTTCAAATCCGGCGGGAAACGGACAGTGATCCGCTACGCCGTAGTAACTCTCCCCGAGCGCGAGCGCGGCGGCGAGATACTCCTCCGGCTCGCCCTCCGCATGTTTGCAGAGAGCGGTGTGCGTATGGATGTCGGCAATCTTCATCCTCAGGCGTCCGCGTGAAGTCTGCGCTTGATGGTCTGAATTGAGCGCTTCAGCTCCTCGTTCTTCTCGCAGCTGCTTTCAATCTCCTTGATGGCATGAATGACGGTCGTGTGGTTGCGTCCGCCGAACGCCTGTCCGATATCTTTCAGCGAAAGATCGGTGAGACTGCGTCCGAGGTACATCGCGAGCATTCTGGACTCCGCGATCTCCTTCGTGCGCTTCGAGCCGGTCAGGTCGATCACCTTCAGATTCCGCTGCGCGGCAACGACTTCGAGAATTTTTTCAATCGAAACCTTCGTCCGCTCCGCCTCTTCGTTCAGAAGATCGTTGAGGAGCGTTTCAACCTGCGCCATGGTCAGCGGCTGAACCGTGGTGTCGACCAGCGAGGCGTAGGCGATCAGACGCATCCGTGCGCCGTCGAGCGCGCGGATCGAAGAGGAAATACGGCGTGCCATGTACGCGAGGAACTCCTCCGGAAGCTGCACCATCGATCCCTTCTGCTTGAGCTGGAGGAACGCGAGACGCGTCTCGTAGGAGGGCGTTGTGATCTGCACGGTGAGACCGGACTGGAAGCGGGAGACCAGGCGGGCTTCAAGCCCCTTGATCTCCGACGGCTGCTTGTCCGACGTCATCATGATCTGCTTTCCCGTGTTGTAGATGGCGTTGAAGGTGTTGAAGAACTCCTCCTGCAAGCCCTCCTTGCCGCTGAGATTGTGAACGTCGTCCACCAGCAGCAGATCGACGTTGCGGAAGCGGTCGCGGAACTTGTCGGAAGTATGGTTCTTGATGGCGTCGACGTATTCGTTGAGGAAGCCTTCGCAGGTGGTATAGCGGACAACGGCGTTCGGATTCGCGGACTGCACATGGTTCGCGACGGCCTGCATCAGGTGGGTTTTGCCCATTCCGGTTCCGCCGTAGATGTAGAGCGGGTTGTAGGTTCCCGGCGCGGTGGCGGCTGTCTGAGCGGCGGAGAAGGCATAACGGTTCTCCTCGCCGACCACGAAGTTTTCAAAGGTGTAGCGCGCGTTGCAGTTGGGAGCGGTGAGAACCGAGGGTTTGGCGGCGGGCGCAACGGCGTCCGGCTCCTCCGGCTCGGGCTCCACGGCCTGGGGAACGTAGGAAAGATCCGATTCCAGCGTGTAGGAAAGATCGCATCCGGCGGCTTCCCGGACAGCGGCGGAAATCAGAGTGCCGAACTTCTCGTCGATCACTTCCGCGAAGAAGTCCGTATTGACGCCAAGCTTCAGCTCCCTCTCCGAAACCGACAGCGAAACAATACGCTGAAAGTACTGTTTATAGATATCCTCATTCACTTTTTTACGAAGTATGGACATCGCATGATTCCACAGCTCCGCCGCGCTCCCGTGCGAACATTCCGTTGCCATTTGTGCACCCTTTCTTCGTTGCCGCCGACAAGTTATTGACATCCCCCGGAAAGCCTGTTTTTTTCAGTGCTCCCGAGCCTGCTCAAATCTATCATACCGCTCCGGTTCAGCGACAGAAAGCCACCCTTGCAGCAAAACTGCCGTTTTTCGTTTTTGAACTCAAATCGTGCTTTTTGAGCCTCTTCAAATCGCCGTTTTCGCGCGTATCCTCTTCCGCGGAAACGTACCGGGACGGTGACCTTGCATCACCTGTTCATAACGTCTTCTGTGAACACCCGATGTTGACAAAATCAACACTTATGCACAAGTTATCAACACTTATGAACATCGCTTTCGACATCTGTTCTTTCCGACGCCGAACAACATCCCTTAATTTGCTCCATTTTTCTGAAATAGCAAGTCCGAAACGAAACTTTTATTGAAAAGATTTCCGGCAAAACCGCTTGCATTTTTCAAAAAGAGTGCTAACGCGCGGGCGTCATTACAATCAAGGGGCTG
>URNE01000416.1 GCA_900549045.1 uncultured bacterium
GAAAAAATACCGGAACATCCCTGTGAAACAACCATACAGCTTCCATCATGAGAGACAAACGGATGAGCAAAACGCCTGTCGCCGCCACTACCTGTCCGGCTATGAAAAAAACCGCACTTTCCGGGAAAATCACTCACGTCAAATTGGGCCTCCCAATATCTGGAATATCCGGTCGTTTTTGCCGCGCGGATCACTCCGTCATCTCCAATACATCCAAGTCCAGTATAATAGCCGCTCCACAAGCCCTCTATCCGTTTTCCCATATTCATAAGCACCGGCGCAGCTTCCGCATCCCGATTGATACAGGCACACATAACACACATTTTCAGAATCCTTTCGATGTTTGTTTTATAATGTAACTCAAGTTTTCTTTATTTCAATCTAAAATAAAAAAATGAACAAGAACTTCCGTCAATCCGTCAATCCGTCAATTCAGAACAATCTGATTTGCACCGTCAAACCAGTTTTCATCGGGCAGTTCGGTGAAGGCATAGAGAATCTGCTTCGCGCTCTTCAGACGGGAGATGAACGACTCACGGGCGCGGTGATCCAGATCGCCGACGGCGTCGTCAACCAGCACGACAACTTCATCCTCCATCTCGGAAACCAATTCAAATTCGGCAAGTTTCAATGCAAGGGAAACCATCCGGCACTGTCCGCGGGAACCGTAATACCGCAGAGATTTGCCGTCGCAGAGCACGTCAAAATCATCAACATGCGGTCCGGTCAGAGTCATGCAGCGCTCCAGATCCTTCTTCACGGAACGCTCCAGTTTATCCAGAAAAACCTCCGCATCCAAAGTGTCGGGAGAGTGACGGGAGACAATCGTCAGATTCTGAAGTTCGGGACGGATTGCCGACAGAACCAGACGGACTTTTTTCTCCAACAGGCTTAAGAGTTCCACGCGCTCACGCACGATATACGACCCCTCATTTGCGAGAATCGACGCATAGGCGCTCAGCATGGCGCGGTCCGCACGGCGAGTTTTGAGAAGGAAGTTGCGGCTCTTCAGCGCGGCGGCATAACGTTGCAAAGCTGAAAAATAGGTCCGCTCCATCATGCAGATGAACATATCCAGAAACCGGCGGCGGAAGACGGGAGACCCCGTCAGAATGACGGGGTCGTCCGGAAGAAAAACGACGCATTTGAAGGAATCGGCAAACTCGCTCGCGCGGCGGACCGGGATGTTGTCGAAGAAGAGACGCCGCTCCGTAAGCTCTTCCACTTTCAACTCACGCTTCCAGCGGCCGTCACGGTCCGTTGTCAGCCGCAGTTCGAATCCCTTTGAACCGATCCGGTGCAATTCCCGAATTCTGGAAGTGCGGAAAGAGCGCAGAGTTGATACATAGTACACCGCCTCCAAAACCGACGTTTTGCCGCGTCCGTTCACTCCGGAAAAGACCGTGGAAGGAGCGGACAAATCAAATTCCGCCGTTTCAAAACTGCGGAAATTCTTCAATTTGATGTTCTTCAGCACCGCTCACTCCGGATAAAAAAGACGGGAGACATTCCGTCAATCCGTCATATCTCCCGTCAAATTTATTTTTTTAATTCAAATCAGTTTTTGCGCATCGGCATGATGACATAGAGGAAACCGTCATTGCTCTTGATGGCAATCGGGCTGGTGGCGTCATTCATGGTCAGCGTAACCGTTTCCACATCCAGACGCTTGAACGGGTCCGCAAGGAACTGCGGATTGAACGAAACGGAAACCTCATCGTAAGCGTATTCAACCGGAATGGATTCGTGGCCTTCACCGATATTGATGCTGTTCGCTTCAAAGCGGAGCTGATTGTTGGAGAAGGTCAGTTTGACATATGCGGAAGCGTCGAACAGCGGAACGCTGACGATTTCCAGAGCGTCGATAAACGCACGGCAGGGGAGTTCGACCTGCTTCGAAAAAACGGTCGGGATCACCTGGCGGTAGTGCGGATAGGTTCCTTCGATCAGTTTTGAAGTGATGATGGTATCTCCGATCCGGAAAATCACCTGGTTCGTGCCGATTTCTATGAAGATCTCGCCGTCCTTCTCCATGGAGCGTTTCGCTTCAAGAGCGGCTTTGATGGTGATGATGATGTCGCCGTCGGAGCCTTCCGGAGCCTCTTCAAGGAGCTTTTCAACGAGCGCAAGACGCTTTCCGTCGGTAGCAACCGCCGTCAGATTGCCCTCCTTGACGGAAAGCAGAATTCCGTGAAGGAACTTTCTCGCGTCATCGTTGCTTGCTGCGTAGGAAATGCGATCGATGATGCGGGAGAAATCGGACTGTTTGAGTTTCAGTTTGCGTTGAACTTCGATATCAACCGGAGCGGGAAAATCGGCGGGATCAAGCCCGAGGAGCATGAATTCCGCTGTTCCGCAGGTAATCTTGGAGTGGTGATTTTCGTTGGATTCGATGGTGACGGTATCGCCTTTGAACTTGGCGACGAGTCCGAGGAAACGCTTTGCAGGAATCGTGGTAGCGCCCGGTTCGGCGATTTCAGCTTCCACCCGGGTGGAAATGCGCAGTTCCAAATCGGTGGTTGTCATTGTCAGTTTGCCGTCAGCCCCCGTTTCAATGAGGACATTGGCAAGAATCGGCATAGTTGTTTTGTTGCCGAGGATGTTGCAAATCTTCTGCAATGCTTTAAGGAGAGCATCCTTCTTTATACTGATTTTCATGACTGAGCCTTTCTGTTGCCTAAAACGATTGATTGCATTCCTTGTATTCTACAACCGAAACGCGAAAATATCAAGTCCCAAATGCGGAAAATAGCGGAATTTTTTCTTTTCGGGAATTTATGCACCTGACTGATATTTTCCTGAT
>URNE01000417.1 GCA_900549045.1 uncultured bacterium
AAGCGTTTTTGAAGCTCTTCGCGGGTCGCCTGCTTGAAGGACGCGAATTTTTCCTTTTTCCCGACAAGGATCACTGTGCGCCGGCGTGGCGGAAGGAGTGCGATGACCATGCCGTTTTCCCGCGGAAGCTGTTCTTTCGCATCGAAGATTTCCACGGCGGTATTTCCGGAAAGTTCGGGAGAATTCAGTCGGACGAGTTTCGGAAAAGGATCGGCGTTCATCAGATAGAAGCCGGTGATTCCGTCTGCGCTTGCTTTCCGCATTTCAACGTTTCCGGTGCGCTCGTCGCGATTGATTTTGAGCAGATTCGCAAGCGGTCTGATGCCGCAGGAGCGGAAAAGCGGTTCATACCACGGCATGAGCCCGTACTGAGAGGTGAAATCGGAGAAATAGATGATGGTTCCTTTCCCGAGTTTCCGTTCCAGCATGGCGGAATTGCGGCGCTTCCACGCTCCGCCGGGTACAGTTTCGCAGAACGGAATGCTTTTCCCGAATTCCGTCTGACGGATTTTCCGCTCTGTTTTTTTCGTTTTGAAATCCAGCAGCGGTTGCGGAAGCGGGTTGCAGTATTCATCGAGATCCATTTTGCCGAGGGCGGCAACGAGAGTCCCGCCGTTTTCCACGAATTTTTTCAAGAGAGGGGAGCTTTCCGGATAGAGGTTGCGTATTCCGTGCGCCAGGATAATTCTATATTTTCCCGCGCGTTCCGCAAGTTGTTCTTCGAAGAAGATGTCATACGGATAATGTGCAAATTCCAGGGAGATTGCGGGAGTGTAGATCTCCTCTGAAATATTGCTGTCTCCGCCGCGGTTTTCCAGACGTGTGGAGGGGTTGGAAAAGAGAATCGTGATCTCTGCGGCGGGATGATTGGCGCGCGGAATGAAGAGGTCGGCAACCCGGCTGATTTCCCGTTCCGCATCCGCAATGGCGTACATTCCGGCGGGGTCGAACGCATAGGGGTTGCGCATGGTCCACGGGGCAGTCATCGCCGTTTCCTGCAGAGAGATGCCTTTTTTCCAATGTCTGCCATTCGACCACTGAAACAGATAGGTGGCGTTGCGCCCGCGCGCAAATTCCGTCCATAAACGTCCGAAACAGGATTCATAATTTGTTCCGGCGTAACATTCGTTGTTGATGATCGGTTTCCCCTGTGCAAGCGAAAGAGCCATTCGGCTTGCGAGAATGGAACCTGAAACCTGCAGCGGTACGTTGGTGTTTTCGGCAATCGGCGAGGTTTCCGGTTTGCCTGTGTCGATAGCGTATTCCGAGCCGCCCGTATTGGAGTTCACTACGTCCATGGCTTCGGAAATGCGGTAGAATTCCATGTTGTTGATTCCGTTGCGGGTCATGTCGCGTCCGTTCATCTGAACGCAGGTCTTCGCATTCGGATCGACGGAGCGGATGACGTCCCGTCCTTCTTTAATGTAATCAATGAGAGTGTCGCGCATGAACAGCTTCCAGTCCACATGGAGACCGAGCGGCGACCAGGTGTTTTTGAATGCGGCGGCTTCTTCAAATGATTTTTTCGAAGTATGCCAGCGGCGGTTAAGGGTTTCAAGGTCTCCGTGTCTGCGTTCAAGCCATTTTGCGAATGCTTCGCGGGCGGACGGGGAGTAGTCGACGCATTTCACTTCGTTGAAAAGTTCGTAGCAGAGCACATCGGCTCCTGCCGATGTGAAATCTTCCGCGACATGCTTCCAAAGTTTCAGATAAAAATCCCGTCCGGATTTTGTATAGAGGTTGAAGCCTACCTTGAATACCGTTCCGGAAAGATCCGTGTTGAATGCCGCCTTGCCGTCCGAAAAGAACTTTGCATACACGGAGGGCTGATTGAAAATAAAGTTGGCCGCGGAGGTTTCAATGTAGATGGGCATTCTGATGCTGCGGAAGAATTCGCGCGCCTTGCGGTAAATGTCAATGTAATAGTTTTCGTTGTTCGGGAAATGAACGCGCCAGCGGTTCTGTTTCGCATAGTTCGGGTCCGTATCGCTGTCAATGAATTTTTTATATCCTTCGAAGGCGTTTTCAGCCGCAAACCCTTTGTAATTCGGACTCAGGACGCGGTACATGGTGTCGTCCGGCATGGTGCAGATCGTATTGAATCCGATCTTGCGCAGGTTTTCCGCATTCGGAATTTCATTGTAGATGTAGTTGAGCTTTTCCGGGCATGGATTGTTCTTGTATTCCCGGAGCTGGGGATAAGCAAGAAAATTTTTCATGAAGGGGCCGATCAGGAAAATTTTTTTCCCGTTCCGTTCATAGGTTCCGTCCGCCGCAATTTTTACTGTCACCGCCTCAACAGCGAATGCCGTGAGAGCACTGAACAGCAGTGCCGCAGTAATGATGTTCTTCTTCATTTTGTTGCCTTTCTTGTATGAATGTTCAGTTGTTGAATCCGAATCCCCAGATGTAATACTCCTGGCCGTATGTGCTTACGCGGTTTTCCGCGCTTGCCTTGGTGACCAGGGTTCCGCTGAACTCCGGGAGCGCCGGCAGACGGTTTGTCCGGCTCCGTGCATGCCCGTCCGCAAACAGGAGATTTACTCCTCCCCCATGACGGAAGGGAAGTTCAAGATCGTACTTGTAATACATGTCGCCTCCGAGGCAGTCCGATGCGCGCTGCTGGGCGCTCCAGGAAAAATCGCCGGCCAGGAGACGTACGGACGGTGTTTTCACCTGCGAATACTTTAATCTGTAGCGATCCCGCCAGTAGGCTTCTGTCAGATCGGGTCGAGAGAGATTTTGATTCACTCCATAAGTTCCCC
>URNE01000418.1 GCA_900549045.1 uncultured bacterium
GCCGTGGCAAAGCCGTCGAGGCGCCAGGGGATGTCGGTGCCGGTGGCCATTGATTTGAATGAAGAATGCCGTCTTGCGACCTTCATGTTCAAACCGCGCAAAATGCAGGAACCTGTTCTGCTGTTTGATTTCCCGTTTGAGGAATTCGGGCGGCAGACCGCGGAACTGGTGTCCCGGCTTCTTGAAAATCCGGATCAGGAAGCAGAACATATTGTTTTCAAGTACAACCACAAAGCAACCATCGTATGAAAAGGAGATTCACGATGAACAGGAAAAAAGGAAAAACAAGAACACTGAATTTCACCCTTATAGAGTTTCTTGTTGTAATTGCAATTATCGCCATACTTGCGGGCATGCTTCTTCCCGCGCTGAATTCCGCCCGCGAAAAGGCGCGAACCGTCAGCTGCCTGAGCAACATCAAGCAGTCCGCAATGACAATTCTGGGATATACGGATTCCAGCGATGGATTTTTCCCGACTAGCGGCTTCACGGGCTCCGCTCCCGGGTGGGGATGGCTGGTCGTCCGGAATAATCTCGTCGGAAACTGGTCGACGCTGGACTGTCCGGTTGCGGCCGTGCAGAATGGCGGCAACACAAAATGCCTCACAACTGCATACATCAGCACGGCCCCCGTCGCGGAATACTGGCGCAGCCGCTTCTCCTACGGAATCAACAAAATGCTCGCCGATGAAAACAAAAGCATCAAAACTTCAAAACTGAAAAACACATCGCGCAAAATTCTGCTTACCGAAAACAGGTTCAACTACACCTGGTGCCAGGCGTCGCATTGCAGGACTTATCCCTACAATGAAACGACCTGGAGCGACTCCGGACTGCTTTACACCTGGCACAGCGGAGTCACCAACGTCGCTTTCGGCGACGGTCATGCGGAATCGGTCAAAGGCCCGGGCTTCCGCGAACCGGCGCCTTATGCGGACATGATCTACAAAATGGACAAATTCAAACCGGAAAATTGGGATCCGGAACTCTAAAACAAACACAAAGAAGGAGAAAAACGTATGAAAAAAAGTTTTGCGGCAATCCTCATCGCTCTCGCCGGGGTCATCGGAAGCGCCGGAGAACAGATCGACCTGTTCCAGAACAGAGAAGCATGGACTCTTCCCGCCTCGAGCGGATGGAAAGACGATACGCTGAGAGTGACCGTTCTGCCGAACAATCACAACAAACGCGGAACCAACACCGCTCAAATGAATCTGGCTCCGGAGAAAATCCGCGGAAAGTACCTCCGTTTCACCTGCGAGGCGAAAGGAGAAAACCTGAATATCGCGGAACTGGAGCGTCCCTACCTGGGATTCAAATTCATGCTGATCGTCAAAAGCGAAAAGAAAACATCGTATCCGGGCGGCGGCAGAAACGCCAAAAACTTCGACTGGAAAAAGATTTCCTTTGAAACTCCGATCCCCGAAGACGTCACGGGCGCAAAACTGAATCTGGGACTTCAGAACATCAGCGGAACCGTCTATTTCCGCAATGTCCGCATGGAGATCATCGACGACTCCTGCGAAGAATAAGAGAACATCCACGGAGATTTTTCATGAAAACAACCTTCTTCATGCTGTTTGCGTTTCTTCTCAGTTTTGCCGGCGCCGCAGAACCGGAGCCCAAGGGAAGCCCGTACGGCCCGACTGTTGAAATTCCGGACGGATACCGGTGCGAGTACACGGAAGACATCAGGAACCGTCCGCTCTTCCGCGGCGTCATGAGTCCCGATGTTGAAAAATGCACAGTCAAGGATCTCGAAGACCTCGCATCGTGGGGAGCAAATCTGATCCGCTGGCAGATCGGTACGCCGAAAGACAAGAAAGAGCTTGCAGACATCGCCGCATTTGAAGCGTGGTACGCCAAACGTATTGACGATCTCGAAAAGCTGATGCCGGCATTCGAACGTCTCGGAATCCATGTCATCATCGACATGCACACACCGCCGGGCGGACGCTACAAGGTCGCCGGCGAACTTCCGCCCGGAGCAATCAAGGAGGCCGCGGCATTCGCGCAGCAGTTCCGCATGTTCTCCGAGGAAAAATATCTCGACTCCTTCATCCGCATCTGGCGTCAGATTGCGACCCGGTTCAAAGGAAGGAAAAACATCTGGGGCTACGACCTCTGCAACGAACCCTGCCAGAACACGCCCGTTCCCTTCAACTACTGGGACTGTCAGTACCGCGCCGCGAAAGCGATCCGGGAAATCGACCCGCATACGCCGGTCATCATCGAATCCAACGGCATGTGCGGAATCGGCTCCTATGCCGACATGCAGCCGCTCCCGCTCAAGAACATCATCTACCAGGTTCATATCTACATCCCCGGCGCCTACACGCACCAGGGCGTCGGAAGCAGCTGGAAAGATCTGAAGGCGGGGAAATTCATCACCTACCCGAAAGACGTCGGAGGCAAGCGATATCTCCGGAGCAATCTTGCAACCGTCCGTTCCTTCCAGGAGGAATACGGGGCTATCATCTTCTGCGGGGAGTTTTCCGCCATCCGCTGGGCGCCCGGCGCGGAGAAATATGTCCGCGACGTCATCTCGCTCTGTGAAGAATACGGCTGGTCCTGGACCTATCACGCGTTCCGAGAATCCCTCTTCTGGAGCGTGGAACATGAACCGGATTTCAACACCGTCACACCCGCAAAAGAAGATACTCCGCTCAAAAAAGTTCTGCTGAAATATTTCAGCAGGAACCGCCGCTGAACACAGAATCTACATTGACAACGCCGGATGAACTTGAATT
>URNE01000419.1 GCA_900549045.1 uncultured bacterium
GCCCGAAACGGAAGACGCACCAGCAGTTCACCGCCGGACTTGCTGTGAACGGCGAGCAGCTCCCTTGACCAATGGAATGCGGCGTCTTCGGAACAGAAGAACACTCCCGCAGCTTTTGCCAGCTCCAGAATCCGCTCTTCCGTCAGCAAATCCGCATTCCCGGCATGAACAAGCGTCCATTCCGTCAGCTTCCGCACGGCAACCGCCTCCGGAGAAACGGAACCTGTCAGAAGCTCCATGCCGGCCTCCGCATAAACGCCATCCCGCACGACTCCCGGCGTGTTCAGGAAAACGACGGTCCGGCAGTCTTTGCAGATTTTTGTTTTCAGCAAAGCATCCTTGCGGGAGTTCATGACGGCGAGGTTCTGGAAAATGACTATTTTATATTGCGAAAGCTCCATCGTTTCCAGGTCGCTCACGGTTGCCGTATCGACCGGAAGCCCGGCGGCGGAAATGCGGTTCTCCAGCGAGGTGTAGCGGTCGATCTCCTTCCAGCTGTGCAGGAAATAGTTGCTTTCCGGATCGATCACGAGCAGGATCTGAGCGGCGGAACCGGTCGAAAGGCGCGCATATTTTTCCCACACTTCCGCGGCGCGGCGTATGAGCGCACGGGTTCCGGCGCTCCGGTACATTCCGCCCCAGATGTTGAAAAACCAGAAGGAGAGACGGTTGACCAGCGCCATTCCGAGCTCGCGTTTCAATCCCGCAATGTCATCCGCCTCCGTCTTCCACCCTTCCCAGATTCCGCCGGAAAGAGAGACGAATTCGGACATTTTCAGGTTGGCTTCGCTCGTAATGCGGTCGCACTCGAACATGAAGCCGATGTTTCTGCGGCGGAGCATTTCCGTTACACCGATATATCCGGAATCGCATCCGATATCCGCCGGACGGTTGCACGCCGCGCCGATCACGAAATCGGGCGGAGCGGTATCCAGCACGCGTTCGCAGTCAAGCTGTCCGCCGATCCCGATGTTGCGGATATGCGCGTAGAAAATTCCGATTTTCGCACTCGTCCGGATATGCTTCCGCGCCGTCGAGATAAACGAAATGACCAGATCCGCCGTCAGTTCATTGAGAAACCGGAGCCATGCCGGAAACTCCGCCTCCTTCGCGGGATCGTAAACGGATTCATGCAGACGTTTTTCCGCTCCGTCGATCAGCGGAACCGGATACTGCGGCAGATTCCGTTCCCGGCACCACGAACGGAACGCGATGTTCTTGCGGACCGAAGGTTCGAAGTTGCGGCATTCAATCCATTCGAGGGTCCGTCCGCACGCAATGATGCAGCCTTCAATCCGGTCACCCCATTTCCGTTCGCAGTGATCCAGAAACGCGGTCAGATACGCTTCCGTCAGCGGCTTCCACTGCGGATGAAGAATGCAATCGGTCAGACGGTAGAACGAATCCAGAGACAAACGCCGTGCAAGCCAGAGCGGCGTATTCAAGTCCACAGTCACCAGGAACCGCGCGGCGGGATGATGCGCCAGCACCTCTTCAATCTGACGGTCCAGAACGCCGAAATCGTAAACCTCGTCCCATTTCCAGATCAGCGGATAATCGGAATAGGGATCGCCGACCGAATTCACCGTATTCATCGGAGAAATGCAGACCAGGTTGATTCCCGCCTCACGCATAAACTCCAGAGTTTCCCATTCCCGGCGCAGAAATTTTCCGTACGGCAGACGGTACGCCAGCATCGGAGTTTTCATCATAATCGATCCTTTTCTGTTTGCTTTTTCCATATTATACGCTATTTTTAATAAAAAGTGAAGAGGGGAAAAACGGAAAAAGATTTAAATTTCAATCAAGAGGATTTAAAATGTCGGATCTTCTGCGCAACGAACACGGGGACCTGCGGAGCACGGGGTATTATCAGACCGCAAAAATTCAATGCCACATCTGGCCGAGTTCCGCATTCGCCGCCCAGAGCCTTTACCTGCGGAACGGTTTGACCGTCGAGCGCAACGGAGCCTGCTTTTTCCAACATAATCACAACCCCGACCTCGCCGTCGAAATGGTGCTCGCCGGAACCGTCGTTTACGAGGACGACGGCATCGCCCGCAGAGTCGGCGCGGGAGAACTCTATCTGGTCCATCACAACGCCGAAACGAAACTCCGCACCGATGAACAGCGTTACTACCGCAAACTCGTTCTCTGCATCACGGGGACTCTGCTCGACCCGCTTGTGGAATCGCTGAAACTGACCGGAATGCGTCATCTGAAACCGGAGAACCCGGCGGAATTTGAATCGAGGATCCGCACACTTCTGAATCTGCTCGACCGGAAGGAGCGCGGAACCGAACCGCTCGTCGCAAGCGGAGTCTACGACCTGCTGTTTCGTTTATCCGAAGCGTTTCATGCGGAGCGCCGCGCATATCCGGAGTCGCTGCTCCGGGCGCTGGATTTCATGAACAGCTCCTTCCAGAACGCCGTCCGGCTTGAGGAAATTGCAAAAAATGCGGGAGTCAGCCAGCCGACCCTTGTCCGGCTCTTCCGGCGGCACTTTCAGCGGCATCCGCTGGAATACCTGATCGGACTGCGCCTGGAGTTTGCGCGTTCAATGCTGACCGCAACCGACCTGCCGCTGAAGGAGATCAGCTGGCGGAGCGGATACTCATCGCCATACTACTTCTCGACTGCGTTCCGCAAAAAATACGGCGCGGCGCCGAGAGAATACAGGAAATCGGCGAAATCTTCGGAGAAAACTTGAAATTCCGGAAAAACGTGCTATATTCTGGTTTTCACGAC
>URNE01000420.1 GCA_900549045.1 uncultured bacterium
GGATGAAATCTCCGCTGAAACATTAACCGGGAATACAAACAGATGAATGCGGTGAATTACCTGGCACTTACAAAGGAACAGCTGCTGACCTGTCGCGAAGAACTGCAAAAGAATTACGAGAACTACGTCAACCAGAACCTGAAACTGGATATGTCCCGCGGAAAACCCGCCGGAACCCAGCTTGATCTTGTGAACGGCATTCTCGACACCCTCGACAGCTACATCACCGCCGACGGAACCGACGCCCGCAACTACGGTCTGCTCGACGGCATTCCGGAAGCCAGGAAGCTCTTCTCCGATCTCCTCGGAATCCCTGTGGAAAAAATCATCATCGGCGGCAACTCCAGCCTCAATATGATGTATGATACAATCGTCCGTCACTACATTTTCGGAACGCAGGGTCACACTCCGTGGAAAGACCTCCCGAAGGTCAAGTTTCTCTGTCCCGCTCCGGGATACGACCGCCATTTCGCCATCTGCGAAGACCTCGGCTTCGAAATGATTACGGTCCCCATGCTTTCGGACGGACCGGACATGGACATGATCGAGAAGCTTGCGGCGGAAGACGATGCGGTCAAGGGCATCTGGTGCGTTCCGCTCTACTCCAACCCGCAGGGCATCTGCTACAGCGACCGGGTCGTGGAACGTCTCGCCTCCATGAAGACCGCCGCTCCCGACTTCCGCATTTTCTGGGATAACGCGTACGGTGTTCACCACATCTATTCGGAAGAGAAGCTCGCGGATATCTTCACGCTCTGCGAAAAGGCGGGCAACCCGGACCGTCCGATCTACTTCTTCTCCACTTCGAAAATCACCTTCCCCGGCGCCGGAATCGCTCTGGAGGCGTCGAGCCTCGCGAACGTCCGCGAATACAAAAAACATATGGGCATTCAGACGATCGGGCCCGACAAGCTCAACCAGCTCCGTACGGTCCGCTACCTCAAGGATGCGGAGGGGGTCCGCAAGCACATGCGCGAACTCGCCAAAGAGCTGAAGCCGAAGTTCGACGTCGTTCTGACTACCTTGAACCGCGAACTCGGCGGAACGGGGCTTGCGACCTGGACCGAGCCGAAAGGCGGATACTTTGTCGCCATCGATACGCTTGACAACTGTGCGAAAGAGACGGTCGCCCTCGCGAAGAACGCGGGCGTCAAGCTTACCGACGCCGGAGCTACGTTCCCGTACAAGAAGGATCCGCGCGACCGCAACATCCGCATTGCGCCGACCTATCCGACGATCGACGAACTGCGTCAGGCGATTGAGCTTTTCTGCGTCTGCGTCAAGCTCGCCGGCGTGAACAAGCTTCTCGAATCCAAATAAGAGATCCGGCTGAACATTTCAAGGGACGCGGGGGCATGTCCCGTGTCTCCTCAATCTGAAACAAGGGAATTGTCATGAAACGATCCTGCACCCCGGTTCCTCGTTTTGAAGTCGACAGCTACGACTGGAACGAGCGCCATCAATTTTGTAAGGAACGCGCTCTCCGCGAACATGCCGACGTGATCTTCGTCGGCGACTCCATCACTCATTTCTGGGAGACGACGCACGGCGAGCCCGTCTGGGAAAAGTATTTCAAAGACAAAAGCGTAATGAACATCGGTTTCGGCTGGGACCGCACGCCGAACGTTCTGTGGCGTCTGGATCACGGTGAGTTTGCCGATCAGAGCCCGAAACTGCTGGTCCTGAATATCGGCACGAACAATTTTGCAAAGACGGCAGCCTATCCGGGCGATGAACCGGAGGACGTTGCGGACGGCATTTGCGCGGTGATTGCGAAGATTCATGAGCTTTCTCCCGCCACGCACATTCTCGACATGGCTGTTTTCCCGCGCATCGAGCCGAGCCACTGCGACAAGGTTCCTGTGCTGAACCGCATTCTGAAGGAGCGGCTCGCCGGGTTTGACTACGTGACGTTCCTTGACATTACCGCATCGTTCATGAATCCGGACGGCACACGCAACAACGCATATTTCCGCGACGGCGCGCACCTCACGAACGAGGGCTATGAAGTCTGGGCGGATGCCCTGCGCCCGTATCTGAAACGGTTTGCGGATATGGATATCTGATTTTGAAAATCTCCTTTTAAGCAAGGGCGGACGGAACGCAAAGCGCGCTTCGTCCGCCCTTGTTTCAAACGTCAGCTTTTGTAAAGTTCGTCGTTTTCGAGACCGCTTTCCGAAAGGACGGGGAAATAAGTCCGCGTGCGGTGTTCGTTTGAGAAGCGTGTGAACAGCAGATCCTGCCGCGGATATGTCTGATTCTGAATGACACATGCCACCCGGATTCCGTCCGGCTGAACGTCAAGCGGCTGCGAGTTGTCGATTGCAAGCAGATCCGTTTCATGCGAGAAGAGGCCGTTGCGTTTCATTTCGAACGCGTAAACGAGGGGACCGCGCATCAGTGCGGCGCGTCCGGTCTGCGCCATGGTTCCGCGAATCAGGCGGACAGGCATGGGGAAGAGCAGTTCGATTTCAGTTTTTCCCGTATTGACCGGAAGGGTGAACCAGCCGGAAGCGGGATAAAACACATCCGTTCCGGCGGAGACTTTTGCATTGCGGCACCATCCCGGGATGCGGAGAGTCAGAGAGAATGCCTCGTCTGCGGAAATTTCCAGATGAACGGTTTCCGCCTCCGGATAGGCGGTTGTCTGCCGAATCTTCAGCCCGGGAAGCGAGAGTTCGGATTCCGTATAAAGGTTGAGTGCGATTCCGTCCGGCGTCTTGAAATAGACGGCGTCGGGAAGTT
>URNE01000421.1 GCA_900549045.1 uncultured bacterium
GAGAAGAAATCTTTTATTCTGCAATGAATTCGTGGATTGTTGCGGTGAGCTTTTCCACGGAAGCGGGTTTCCGCAGACAGCGGTCTACGCCGGATTCTTTGATTGCGGCGAGTTCGGCTTCGGTCATTCCGGAGCCGAGAGCGAGAATCACGAGTCCCTGGTTGCTGTTTCCCGTCCGGATTGCGGAAAGAAGTTCCATGCAGAATGCTTTCTGGAACTTCAGATCAAGAAGCAGAAAATCAAAGTGTCCGGATTTGAGTTTTTCGAGGCATTCCGCGGGTGTGGCGGCATGTGCAAGAGTGCAGGGTTCGCCCTCCAGCATCATGCAGAACATGGTGTAGACGGAGTCGGATTTGTCGGCGACGAGAACGCTGTAGCGCTGTCCGGGATGGAGTACGATCCGGCGAGCGCGGTCGGGCGAGAAGATGCAGAATGAAGTGCGGGCGAGGTTGGTATCGCGTTCTTCGTCGTTCTGGGCGTTGACGAGAGTGATTTCCGCCGGATCGGGTTTGGGGAAGAAGAGACTGATTTCAGTTCCGCCCTTTTCTGTTTCCAGAACAGTGAGCCGCGCACCGAGGAGTTCCGAATGCAGTTTGATGAGCGTAAAATTGAGAATTGGCGCGGCAAAGCCGGTGACGGAGTGTTTGCTTCCGGAAGAGCTTATGCGTTCGAGGAAGAGTGTTGCGAGCGAAACGGAGCCGGGTTCCTTCTCGTCAAAACAGCGGAACAGAATGCCGTCTTCCGTTGCGGAGCCGCTCCAGCGGACATGTGAATCCGGCTGGGCGATGGAGATGAGCGTGGAGGCGGCAAGAGTGAGAATGCGGGTCATGGCTTCGCGGTCGGAGATGATTTTTCCGTGCATTCCGGGCCAGTGGATTTCAAAGCGGACGCGCCGTTCGGCGGCGAGGGGAACGCAGATGTCGGAAAGTTCGCGGATGACGTCGGTTGCGTCGAATTCCGTGTAGACCGGTTCGTGGCGGGAAAGATCGAATTCGGAGAGATTGCTGAGCGCGGTCAGGAGTCGTCCGGCGGCGAGGGCTTCGTCATGAATGCGGGCGAGCGGAGCCTGAACTTCACTGCAGTTTTTGAGTTTGCGCTGGAGCAGACTGGAGAATCCGGTCATCATGCCGACAGGCTCCTGAAGTTCGGCAACCATATCGTTGAGCAGGACGGATTTGAGACGGTTGGAGTTTTCCGCGTCGCTCCGGGCGAGCAGCTCGCGTTCATGACTTTTTTTCAGTCGCAGAGTCATGCCGGAAAGTTTGTCGCGCAGATGGTTGAATATGCTTGAGAGTTCGCGGAATTCCTCAGTCGTTCCGGAGCGCAGGTTTTTCGGCGGTTCATCGCCCCTGGAGAGAGCCGTGGCGAATTTCAGGATGCTTTCCACGCATTTTGCAAGATCTCCGGCATGGTGGAAGAGATATGCGAAGAAGAGAAGATAGCCGAGGACGGCGAAGAGAACGATGTTGCAGATCAGGATGCGTTTTCCCTGCGGCGGGGCGGTGCTGACGAATTCGGAGGGAAGGGCGCGGACGAGCCGCAGTTCCTGCGTCGGAACGGTGTCTATTCCGAGCGTGGAGGCGGAGAGCTCCCAGGTTTCTCCCTTTCCGGTTATCATGGAGTCCATATCGAACCTCCGCGCGCCGGATCCGGGAATGAGACGCGTCCCGAGGAGGAGCATCCGCGTTTTTAGTTCGGAAAGAGTCTGGCTGTCCTCATCGGTTTCGCATTTGAGCATCCGTTTTCCGTGCAGCAGAACGAGGACGCCCGGTTTTCCGGAAGGGAGCATGGATTTCAGCAGATGCGTGAGGTCCACTTCGCATATGGTGTGAACGGTGGTTCCCTGTGCGGAGTTGGAGATGGAGAGCCGGATGCAGCCGGTTTCATTTTCCGGAACAATCAGCGCGGGTCCCAGCGGCAGGCGTGCGAGAACGGTCTGCGGAATGGAGTTTTGATGAATTTTTCCGTTTTCGGAACGAGTGAAACGTTGTTCGGTCTGTTCCGGAGCGGTCAGCGAGACGAACAGTTCACCCGGAAACGGGAAATGGCGGATCGTGCTGCGTGCTCCCGCCGGGTCGAGCGCAAGTGCGGCGTTGAGTTCGCTGAGACGCAGCAGAGTGTCATTGAAAAAAGCTTCGAGGCGCAGGGCGGCTATTTCGGATTCAGCACGGATTCGGCGTTCGGATCCGCGTTCGAGCAGATTGAACATGCGGGAATCTCTTTTCCTGGCTTCTACATCGGTTTTCCAGGCGAAAAGAGTCATGGCGAGGAGTCCGCAAAGAAGCGCCGCGGCGCCGATCCGGGTGACGAATTTTTCGCGTATTTTCATAGTCTGCCTGCCGTTTTTAATTTTGTTATCCGGTGAAGTTTATCCCGGACGTACTGAAAGTGTTTGAGACGGGCGTTGATTGTTGCGACGATTTCAGCGCAGTCTGGACGGAATGCGGGATTCGGGTCAACCATGCGGCAGATTAATTCGGAAATGGAGTCGTTGACCATTTTCTTTATCCAGTCGAAATGAATCAGATATCTGCCGTTTTCATCGTCTGCCGGAAGGTCGGTTCCGGTAAGAAGATAATAAAAGAAGGCTCCGAGGGAATAAATATCGGATCGGTCGTTGACTGTTCCGTTTTTCGCTGTTTCCGGAGCGGTGAATATGTTGACGTTGATATAACCGGAGTCCAGCAGAAGTTCGTAGAATCCGAAGTGCATGATGGAGAGCTGTTCATTTTCG
>URNE01000422.1 GCA_900549045.1 uncultured bacterium
CGTAACTCCTCTTTCCGGAATTGTCAAGAGCCGAAATGAGAAAAACTGATAATTATTTGAGAAAACATGATAACTTAAATCGTCCGATGCACTCCCCCGCGCGGGAATCTGTGCAGATCATCGTTTCAATCGCATTTAAAACGAAAAAGCTCTCCGTTGCGGAGAGCTTTTTCATGTCCGGAAAGAATTCCGGTTTATTTCTCGTCGTTGAGAATCTGACCGTTGTCGTTCGGATCCTCAACGCGCTTCTTCAGATCCCGGAAGAGGTGAATTGCGTCAATCGAACCGCCGATCATGAACCAGACGGTCGAGATGACACCGACGATACCCGGGATCAGCAGCGTGGTGATGAAGAACTTCACCGTCCACCAGGAGTGCGGCCACGGCCAGATCGCATTCCAGATCACGATGCCGAAGAATATGATGCCGACGCTGTACACGACCGAGTAGAAGAACACCGAGTAGGCAATGATTCTGTCGCCGCGGGTGTATTCCGGAGTGATGCCGATAATCTTGCTGAAGATGTTCCGCAGAGTCCATTTTTCCTTGACCGGCTCCGGCCCGTCCGCGTACTTGCCGCGGAGCAGAAGCTTGTCGAGATCGTACGGCTTGTAGGTCAGATAGGAGCCGATGACGTAGCCGCCGACCGAGAGGATCATGGAGATGAAGTAGATTTCAAACGAGTTGATCGGGAACTTCACCGGATCCATCGACCACTCGATCCAGGGATTGAACGGCGAGGAAACCGTGACGAGGAAGTTGTTGAGTCCTTCCACCCAGCCCATTTTTTCGAGGAACGGATAGACGGTGAGGGCCCAGGTGCGCTGAAGGATGAGTCCGGCGAGCGAAGTTCCGGAACCGAAGATGATGGCGCACCATGCGCCGGTCAGGTTTCCGAAACGGCTGTAGAGGCCGAACACCATGATCGGGCCGGCGCCGCCGAGCCACAGCGAACACATGATCGTGGTGAACATGTTGATGTAGTCCAGCTGGGCGAAGAACAGCGACACGATCAGGAAGAAGACCGCCACGCCGATCGTCATAAGGCGGAGGTAGAGCAGATGCTTCGCCTGCGGAAGGTGTCCCTTGAACATCGGCAGAATAACGTCCTGCATCAGAGTCGAGGAAGCGTTGAAGATTCGGCTGTCGTCCGTGGAGATCAGGAGCATGACCATCAGCAGACAGAAGAGACCGAGCATACCCACGGGGAAGATCTTCGCGACGACGGTCGGCATCATCATCTGCTGGTAAAGCGAACGGAACTTCTGGAACTGGTAACGTCCTTCCGGAGTATCGCCGAGTTCCTGACGAACCGTATCGAAGTACGGCGTATCGAGGTTCTTCTGCTGGGAGTTCGGGGAATCAATATATTCCTGGGTGACCCGCGACGGGACCTCTTTGACCTTCGCGATGATCTTCGCGCGGAGAGCTTCGTCGTTCGGAATTGCCTCTTCCAGAACCTTCGCGGAGAGTTCCTGACGGACTTCCGTGCTGTTGGTATCGAAGCGGTTTTTGCCGACGAAGTGCGGGCTGGTCATGAAGACGATAACGACGATTGCGAGAAGGAGAATCATCATCCATGAGAAGCCGTTGCGCCAGGAGCCGAGCACGCCCGCCATTTTCTGTTCGTGCGGAGTCTTTGCCGCTCCGCTTGTGTCGTTGCCGATCCATCCGGCACGGTTCAGAACCGAACCGCAGAGAGAAACGATCAGAGCGAAAATATTGAAGTCGCGGAGCTCGGAAACATCATACGGATTCATGAAGCTCTGTCCGGGAACACGGTTCCACATGACCGGGGCGATATCGTAGGTCCAGGAGAAGTTCAGAATGATGTAGCCGACGATAACGACGAACACCGGGTAGCAGAGAAGTCCCTGCACACAGTCGGTGATCAGAAGGGAGATTCGACCGCCGGGGAGAATGAACATCAGCGCCAGAATCAGGCAGAGGGCGACAATGATCGCGTAGCAGGGCAGATTGACGCCGCAGATCATGATTTTGTGCGGCAGACCGAGGTAATAGATGAAGAAGTTGGTCGCGATTGCGGGACCGATGGCGTTGGTGACCATTTCCGCAATGGTCCGCAGTGTTGCGCAGAAAACACGGAAGAATTTGCTGCCGTAGCGCATTTCAAGGAACTGACCCATGGAAAGACAGCGGGTTTCACGCCAGCGGTACATGCAGTATCCGGTAAGAGCGATGAACACGCCGACAGGCGCGGTGACGGCTCCCCAGAAACCGACGGCAAAGCCGGTCTGATAGTTCTGTTCGCATCCTGCGACCAGGGTGATGACGGAAAGTCCGGCGGTGAGGTCACCGACAGAGATTACGTAACGTCCAGCGATTCGTCCGGCTGCCAAATAGTCGACAACCCCTCGAGCGTACCTGCGTGAGTAAAACGCCATCCAGATAAGCGCGGCCATCGGGATGATCGTAATACACCAGTCGATCAAAGTCATTTTTTCCTTCTTTCGTTCAAACAATTGATAACACCGCCCGGGCTCCGGGACGGAACATCCGGCTCGCGGATTTTGCCCTTGCGTTGTTGTCGGCGGTGGTCACATAGACGGCGGCGTCCTTGACCGGCTGCTCGGCGTTCTGCATGGCCACGCCCACCCCGGCGTAGGCGATCATGGAGCGGTCGTTCAGGCCGTCGCCGCAGGCCATCAGGTTGTCCCGGGTCAGGCCCATGTGGTCCAGCAGGGCCGCCAGGCTGGCGTCCTTGGCCACCC
>URNE01000423.1 GCA_900549045.1 uncultured bacterium
CGGGATGGAAGGACACACTTATGTCAGAAGACAGAGCACCGGACGCGCTGAAGCTCTTCAGCTCGTCTCCAAAGACCAGCCTCTACCGCTGGGGAAACGAAGGCGGTTATGAACGCTGGATCGCCTCAACCAGACAGACCCGTTCGATCTGCAACGACCCGCAGGTCGCCGGCATCCGCTACACCGATCAGCTCCGCGAGGCATGCGCGGAAATCCTCAGAATTTCCGGTCTGCCTCTCAAGGAGACCTCCTCGGTCATCATCAACATCCTGCGCGGCGGACTCAATTTCGGGCTCCGCAACGCCCTGAACGACGCGTTCGGATGGACCAAGCACACGACCTGCTTCATCAGCGCCCAGCGCGCACGTGACAACGCCGATTCCGAGGAGTGGCATATCACCGAAAACGCCTACCGCAAGGTCTACTTCCCCCCGGAAGTCTCCCTGATCATCGGCGACGTCGTCGCGACCGGAACCAGCCTCCGTTACGCGCTCGAGGAACTCCTCCGCGCCGCAAAAGAAGCCCGCTCCTCCATCCGCGACATCATTTTCTTCACGTTCGGCGGCCGCAACGCCGATCTCATTCTCCGCGAAATCGACGCCGGCTGCCGCGAAATTTTCCCGAACTACAACCGCACCGTCCTCATCTATCTGGAAGGCTGCTTCGAAGTTCCGGACACCACCGCGCCCCTCACAATCCGCCTCACCGGGACCGACCTGGTCCGCCGCGACGCAATTATGGCGCCCGAATTTTCCGAATCCCAGTACGAGGATCCCGCCTTTCCGCTCGAACGCTGTGTCATCTACGACGCCGGCTCGCGCGCCTTCTGGGTCCGCGAATATGCCGCCGACGTCCGCGCCTACTGGGAGCAGGTGCTCCACCTCGCCGAACGCGGCATCTCCTTCCGCAGCTACCTCGAAGAGCGTTTCCCCGAACTCGACGCGAACCGCTACGGCGACGTCTCCCTCAAGGAACTCGCCCTCCGCCAGATCGAACGCATCAAACCACTCTTATATTAAACGAAAAGAAAAGAGACCACTATGTCGGAACACTGTGATTTTGAACAGACAACCGTCCCGGACCACCAGCGCAGAGGATTCTGGAGCATGTTCGCCGTCATGCTCGGCTTCACCTTCTTCTCCGCCTCCATGTGGACCGGAGCAAACCTCGGAAGCGGACTCACCCTGACGAACTTCTGGATCGCGGTTCTCGCCGGAAACCTGATCCTCGGAGTCTATACCGCCATCCTCGCATGGATGGCGGGCTCCACCGGACTCTCCATTCACCTGCTCTCCCGCTACGCCTTCGGCCGCTTCGGTTCGGGACTGCCGTCCGCTCTGCTCGCCATCACCCAGATCGGCTGGTTCGGCGTCGGCATCGCCATGTTCGCAGACCCCGTCCAGACCTTCCTCAAGGCAAACGGATGCAACTGCAACATCTGGATCCCGATCATTATCGCCGGCGTGCTCATGACCTCCTCCGCATACTGGGGCATCAAAGCGCTGACCGTCGTCTCCGTCATCGCGGTTCCCGCCATCGCCATCGGCGGCGGATTCTCCGCAATCAAAGTCTTCACGGACAATCCGGACGCCTGGAACACACTGCGCACCTTCACGCCGGATCAGGGCAAAGCGCTGACCCTCAGCGCGGCAATCGCCCTCACGGTCGGCTCCTTCATCTCCGGAGGAACCTGCACGCCGGACTTCGTCCGTTTCGCCAAGACCCGCAAAACCGCTGTCATCACAACCGCAATCGCATTCTTCGCCGGAAACACCCTGATGTTCCTCTTCGGAGCCGTCGGCGGAATGTTCTACGACACCAACGACATCTCCGTCGTCCTCGTCAGACAGGGTCTCCTCATCCCCGGAATCATCGTCCTCGGACTCAACATCTGGACCACGAACGACAATGCGCTCTACACCTCCGGGCTCGGACTCTCCAACATCACCGGCTTCCCGAAACGCTACATCGTGCTCTTCAACGGTCTGCTCGGAACGGTTCTTGCCCTCTACCTCTACAACAACTTCTGCGGCTATCTTTCGATGCTGAACACCTTCATTCCCCCGGTCGGCGCGGTCCTTGCGGCGGACTTCTTCGTCATCCGCAAGTGCGGCAGAAACTACGAACCGCTGGACGAACAGAAGAACGCTTCGAAGGTCAGCTTTGCCACGACGAACTCATCGCTCATTATCACGCTCCCGCTCGCCTGGAGCAAACTAATCAGCGTTGCCGCAGTCGTCGCCTGGGCGGCGGGAGGCGCAGTCGCATTCCTCACGACGAAATGGGGCATCTCCGCAATCAACGGAATGGTCACCTCCGCAATCATCTACATCGTGCTGAAAAAGCTCTTCCCGAAAGCGTAAGCACATTCTTCCATCATCCCCCGACGGACGGCTTTCACGCCGTCCGTTTTTTCGTCTGAGGAAAAACGGATCTCCGCCTTTCCCTGAAAATTTCATTTTTTTTCAAAAATGCATTTGCATTTAGGCGTTGACGGTGTAATTTTATACCAGTTTTTGTGATTCCGCCCGCCGGGTGGCGGACGATGCGAGCAAGTGCAGTGTCTCTGAAAATATATACATAATTGATTCGTTTCTTATATGGAATGCATCTCTGATCTCTACTATTCGACGGAATACAGTGTAAGACCTGCGGTTTTCATAACAGTCCGGACGAACCGTCATGTTCCTCCTGTCGCC
>URNE01000424.1 GCA_900549045.1 uncultured bacterium
GTTTTCACGACCGCACATTGTGTTGTCGTTTGGAAACAGAACTGCATTACAGATAACCCATAAGAACAAGGTTTGCGAAAATGAAAGAAGGAATCCATCCGAACTACGGCCCCGCAAAAGTCATCTGCGCTTGCGGAAAAGTCTGGGAAATCAACTCCACGAGAAAAGAACAGCGCGTCGGCATCTGCGCCGATTGCCACCCGTTCTTCACCGGCAAGCAGAAGCTGGTTGACATCGCCGGACGCGTCGACAAGTTCAACAAGCGCTACGGCAAAAAGGCGTAATCAACCCTTTGCAGGAAACCCGTCTGAAACCGGAATGTCCTTTCCGGCGTGGACGGGTTTTTCGTGTTCAGATCATGCAGCCGCAGGACATCGCCGTTCACATCGACTCCATGAAGGAGCGTTTCGAAGAACTGGAAGAGAAGCTCGCCGCGCCGGAAATCTATTCGAAGCCGGCGGAATGCAAAGCGCTCTCCCGGGAACGGCAGTGTCTTGCCGGAATCTTCAAAGCCTTCGAGCTCTGGAACCGGACTCTTGAACAGATCCGCGAAAACCGCGAACTGCTCGAACACGAAACAGATCCCGGCTTCCTCGCTCTTCTGCAGTCCGACCTTGCGGAACTCGAACGGAAATCGCAGGAGATCGAACAGCAGCTCACCATCGCCCTCATCCCGCGCGATGCGGCGGACGCCCGCGACACCATCGTCGAGCTCCGTCCCGCGGCGGGCGGTGAAGAGGCCGCGCTGTTTGCGGCGGAAATGTTCCGCATGTACCTCAAATTCGCCGAAAAGAAAGGCTGGCGCGCAGAAGTGCTCGACCAGTCCAACAGCGATCTCGGCGGCATCAGGGAGGCAACCCTCTCCCTGTCGGGAACCGACGTGTTTTCTCTGATGAAGTTTGAGAGCGGCGTCCACCGCGTCCAGCGTGTCCCCGCAACCGAATCGGGCGGACGCATCCACACCTCGACCATCACCGTTTCGGTTCTTCCCGAAGCGGACGAAACGGACGACATTGAAATCCGGCATGAGGACCTGGAGATTTCCACCTTCCGTTCCTCCGGACCGGGCGGACAGAACGTCAACCGGACGGATTCGGCCGTGCGGATCGTGCACAAACCGAGCGGACTTGTCGTCGCGAGTCAGCAGGAGCGTTCGCAGATCCGCAACCGCGAGATTGCGCTCCGCATTCTGAAAGCGAAGCTGCTTGAAATTCAGCGTCGTGAAGAGGCCGCGCGCCATGCCGCGTCGAAACGTATGCAGGTCGGCACAGGCGACCGCAGCGAGCGCATCCGCACCTACAATTTCCCGCAAAACCGCATCACCGACCATCGTTACGGCGTTTCCGCCTACGACCTTCCCTCGCTCATGGAAGGCAATCTCGACCTGATTCTCACCCCGATTCTTGAAGTTGAGAGCAAGCGGGCCATCGACAGCATCCTCGCTTCTCACGCCAAGTGATGCGGAGCCGGAGAGAATTTTATGAATTGTTTCCGGTGATTTCGTTGAATTCATTTTCCGGAATCATCCGGTGACAGAAGGAGATGCGGAATGCCGGAAAAGATTCAGGACGGTCTTGCACCAAAAAGCCCTCGTTTGAACGGGGAAATTCTCCGAAGAAAAAAATCCGACCGACCGCCTGAAATTTCGTGCGTGAAGGATGTGCAGTGCATGGCAAAAAGAATGGTCGGGGTAGTATAATTAGAAAGGAATTTTTCTACGAGGTGCGAACTCTCAACTTTTCGTTTTTGGGATGTTCTGCCAAGCCGGAGTGAAAATCGTGAATTGGCATAACATTTTACACTGAATAGATATTAAAAGTATGCGATATGCCGGTTTCACATAACCAGTGTTACGACCTTACCATTTGCGGAGAAAAAATGCAGAAATCCCTTTGCGCTCCTATCTCGGAAGCACAGAATGATCCGCATATTATTTCTTCGGATTCGGCAGCAGCCACGGCGGCAGAGATTGAATCGTTTGCAGAATTTTGACAAGTACTTCAGGATGATTTGATAATTCATCTCCGAATTCAAAATTCCATGTATGCCAAATCATATTATCGCCGTTTCCCCAAGCCAGATATCCGGGACCGCGTGTCGTTTTCCAATAGTAGAAAACCGGACAGTCGCATATCGCGGGATGGGAATAAATAGGAATTGGCGCCGCACCTCTACACGAGGCAGACAGACTGAAGATAAAGCCGGATGGATTCGGACCGGACATCTTAAAGGGGCCGTTATGAAAAAAACACGATATATCCAGCTCAAATTCACGGCAATCGCTGTAAAAAATCATACTGCCGAAGTCGCCAATCTCCCATTTGCCAGGAATTCCGACCTTATCAAACGCCTTTTGTAATTCGTCACGGCGAGCTATTGTAGATGGATGCTTGGCAATCGTTCCTACGGATTCACGTATCCATGGGAACCGGATCATTCTTGTAATAGCCGGAGATTCACCGGTAATTTCATAAAACGCTTGAGGATCAAAGTCATAGCCGCACCTAAACACATGCCACAGATCGTTTTCGTCTTTCTCCCATACCATTCCGCCGGGAGTGTTCTGCAAGCGAATGCGGTCAAAAAGAATCCCCTTTGTATCCATTACGATATATTCAAATTTGCTGCCGCTGAAAAATACTCCGTCTCGTGTCCGCGTCGAAGTATATCCGTTTATAAA
>URNE01000425.1 GCA_900549045.1 uncultured bacterium
TAAGCCATTCAATATACACCGTTTTTTCAAAAAATCCAGTTTTTGAAAAAAAATTACTTCACTTCCACCCGGCTGTGATGAAAAACGCCGTCCGCAAATTCAATGACCGAATAGGCGCCGTTGCGCGTCAGCGATCCGCAGGAAGTCTCTCCGCGCCCCGTCGAATCAAGGTCGAAATAGGGAAAATGAATATGTCCGCAAAGCACCAGATCCAGGCGTCCGCCGTTCAGAAAATCAACAGCCTCGCGCGTTCCGAAAAGCCGGTGCCGGAACCCGTTCACCAGTCCGTGACGAATGCGGCGGAACGGAAAATGGCAGACCGCGACCAGCGGTTTGGTCCGGTCGAGGCACTCGCGCCGGATCAGCTCCTGCGACGCCTCGTCCAGGAACCCGCACGAAAGCAGCGGATTCGTCGGCCGCGCCGCATTGAACACCAGAAAACGCAGCGGCCCTGGATCGAACACGGACGGATAGCCGTCGAGCGTCTGCCGTCCGTTCGTAAGCTCCTCCACGAAATCGCGGAGCGCATTCCGGCACGCGCGGTCGCGCACATAGGCGTCGTGGTTTCCCGGAGAGAACAGCAACGGGATTCCGGACTCCGTCAGCGGCTTCAGGTCGTCAAGCGCCTGCCGGAACTCCGACGGCTGCCCGCAGGTCGCGGCGTCGCCGGAAAAGACAACAGCATCCGGCGGATCGGCGAGAATCCGCTCCACGGCCGGCGCGATATTTGCGCGGAGAAAACATTTTCTCCGGCGGAAAAACGAGTTCACCGCACCGACAATCCGTTTGTCCAGGAAGCCGCCCGCCGTACGCATCGGCCGCGCCTCGTGAATATCGGAAAAATGGACGATGCGGAACGGTTTCATTGCGCCTTGTCCGCCCGAAGAGCCGAAAGCACGTCAAACAGAATGTCACGCATCTGCGTAAGCGCATCCTCATGATCCTGACACTTCTGTTCGAGAAGCGGAGAGAGCGCGTGCAGTTTGAACATCTCGCCCATAATCGTATTGATATCCGCAAGCAGACGCTTGCAGAGCGCGATTTTGAGCGGGCGCGTCCGGACGGGGTCCTCCTCTTCGGCGTCCATGTCGATAACGTCTCCGGAACGCGCCATCATCTTCCCGTAAAGACAGAGAATCCGCATGGAGGGAATTGCCAGTTCAGGGTCGCGGACAACGGAGAAGAGGATGCTCCAGTCGCGGGCGAGCTGCGCCGCCCCGCGGAAGACCGGACCGCACGGCGTCTGCTTCCAGTTGGTTTCATTGCGTGCGGAATCCTCGTCGTCCTCCTCCTCTTCATCGTCGCCGCGATCGTACGGGACGGGGCCGAGCCGGCTCCAGTCGCCGCCGGCGGGGGCAAGCTCGGGACGTTTCTGAATCCGGGTCATGATGACGCCGTCTTCATCGGGCAGGTCGATATATTTCGGCAGGTCCGCGGCATACGCGCAGACCCGCGCATCGTCCTTGCGAAGTTCGAGTTCCCAGTCGAACTCGTTCCACTTCTCTTTGTCGGGATTCTGAACCATTTACTGTCTCAAACGGGAGGCGACTATTTTCGCTTCCAGCTTTTTGATGGCTTCGACCTTCGGCGCATCTTTCCAGAGATCCTCGAGCTGATAAAGTTCGCGGGATTCACGGGTGAAGACATGGACCATGACGTTTCCGAAATCCACGATCATCCAGTGGCTCTCGGGGGAACCGTCGACTTCCCCGCGCAGACCGTATTTCGTGCGGACGTCGCGGCGGATGCGCTCGGAAATCGCGCGCAGATGCGGGTCGGAAGTTCCGGTGCAGATGACAAACTGATCCGCAATCGCGGAGTGTTCGGACATGTCGAGACGGATGATATCGGTCGCCTTCCGGTCATACGCGATTTCCGCGCAGACTTCAGCGAGTTCGCCGGGGGTGAGTTTCGGAAAGGACTTCTTCTCTTCCTGTTCAGTGCTCATACAAGCTCCTCTGTTTGATATATTCCAGTACATTGCGATTCAGATATTTGCCGGAGTCTTTCCCGGTGCGCAGAGCCTCGCGTATTTCCGACGAGGAGATGCTGAATTCAGGCAGACCGCGGATGATGCCGGCATAGAGTTTTCCCGCCCATTCCGGTCCCCAGTGGTCCAGCAGATCCTCCATCGCGACCGGTTTTCCCGGACGCGGATAAGTAAGAACTTCATACTCGAAAACGATGTCGCCGGGACGGAACCACGAATAGAGCTGCGCGAGGCTGTCGGACCCGATCAGCAGCGCAATCGTATCATCCGGGAACTCCGCGGAAAGCAGATGCAGGGACCGGATTGTGTAGGAGATTCCCTTCTCCCGTCCTTCGACGTCGGAGACGGAGCAATGTTCCATCCCCTCAACCGCGAGCCGGGTCATTGCGAGCCGGTCTTCGAACGGGGCAATGGAGGCGTCCTGCTTGTGCGGCGGAATCCATGCGGGAGCGAAAATGATCTCGTCGCCGAGTCCGCGCTCCAGCACCGCCTGCGCGAGCCGGGTATGCCCGAGATGAGGCGGATTGAACGTCCCGCCGTAAAAAATCTTCTTCATATCCGTAATCCTGTTTTTCTGTCGGGAACAATTTACTATGAAAAATGGGGATTGACAAGTCGGAAAATGGAAATATTTTTAAAATTTTTCCGTTTTGCGCCCCGCCGCGAACACCCTCCGGTTGAAATAATCC
>URNE01000426.1 GCA_900549045.1 uncultured bacterium
GTGAGGTTTGCGACCTCAACTGCAAAAGTGTGCGGTCCGGTGATTTTCACGGAGGTCCGGAACGCCTTGTCGGTGATGTTCAGTTTCGCGGAAGCGATCTGCTTCGCCAGTTCCGCCGCGGATTCTTCAGATTCAAGATAGACCGGGAACTCGCTGAGTTCAAATGTTGTCCCGTCGATCCGCGACCCCATGAAGTCATAAGCGCGGAAGGGTTTGGCGAATTCGATCTTTTCCGGCTTGCCGTTCCACTTCCAGAGCACTGCCGTTCTGCGCGTTCCCAAGTCGAAGATGTAGCAGCGGAAATTTGCACCGAGCTTGACCTGACCGGCCGGCTTGCCGTCCTCAATCCGGTCCGCGGCTGCACGGATCGCATAGAGGTAGATGTTCGGCATGACTTCACCGCTATTTTCGCCATTGCCGGTACGGACGACGGTCCAGCCGGTCTGGCAGAAACCGATGCCGACTGCGAAATGGAAGTAGACATCCACTCCGTTGGCGAATCCGACGATTTCATTACGGACGTCGCGCGCCGCATATTTCAGCGCCTGCGGCATGATGCGGTTGTCCGGATAGTTCATCGGATACACGCGGCCGGCTTCCGTCGCGAAGAATTTATAATCCGTTTTGAAACGCGCCGCCATTTTCCGGAGGCTCTGCATATCCTCGCCGTAATCCGGAAGTTCGGGGAGCTGGCGATACGGGTGTTCGGAAATAATATCGAGAGTTGCGGCAACGCCGGGTTTGGAGATCAGCGACTCAATCCACGCAACGTTCGTTCCGCACGGATCCGCTCCCGCAATCTTCGCATTCGGGTCAATTTTGCGCAGAATCTCCGCAGTTTCAAGAGTGCAGCGCGCAATGGAGTCAATGTCTGTGACTTCCAGTCTCTCCGGATCAGGATTCGCAGAGCGTCCCGACCAGATGTTCGGCTCATTCAGAATTTCATACACATCGACCTTTCCCTTGACCATGCCCGCCTTTTCCGTAAGGTACTTTTTCCATGCGCTATAATCCTTCGGCAGGAAGAACGCCTCTTTCCCGGAAAGAACGTTGTCCAGACAGAACAGCGTATAGATTCCCGCATCGTGGAACAGCCCCACGCCCTCAAATCCATGTCCTCCGGAGTTCCAGACGCGTGCGGAGCCGAGACGGAATTCCTTCATCAGCGCAATGGTGACATTTGCGTTGTGCGCAAGCGGATCTTCCACGTTGATTCCGAAACGGCGGACCATCGGCCCCGGATGATTGATCACGCCGAAGGGCAGAACATGCTCGTCAATCCGGTCGCCCGTCTTCGCGGTCACATAGAGCGTCATCCAGCCGCGGCGGTTTTCCGGAGCCTTGAAAGAAACGCTCTTTTCCGCCGGAAGAGTAACACGCTCCGCCGGGGAAGAAGCGATCCGCTTGCCGAACGCATCTTCGATTCTCCACGAAAGTTCCGTCTCCGCAGTCTTTCCGGCGGATTCCAGTTTCAGATTCGCCGTAATTGTATCTTCGGGATAGTAGCAGGTGGAATTCCTGTCCAGAGTTCCGGAAATCCAGACGCTGGAAAGTTCCCTGAACTCCGCATTCTCCGAGAGCTTGGAAGAGATGTCGTCAATCCAGACGGTTGCATTTTCCGGGAAATCGAAACGCGGGAAGATGAGTCCGTACGCATCGCCATACGCATAACCGGGGTTGCCGACAATATTCACGTTCGAAAATGTTTTCCCGTAAGCGGGAACGTTCAGGGTGTATTTCTTCCAGACAGTTCCGACCGTGAACGTTTTAGCGTAAATCGAACCGTTGCATGGGAAGAGACCGACCGTGACGTTCGTCGGCTTTTCCGCCTTCATCCATGCCGAAAGCGAAATCGGCTTGTTCAGACGGACCGGAACGGGGAACATGTAAAGCTGATTCACGCTGTTCGCCGGAGTCGTCACCTTGAACGAACGTTTTCCCGAATGCGCGGTTGTGGAATCGGTCTCGACTTTCAGCGCGCCGGAACGCGGGATGTTGAAAAAGAGAGATGTACCGTCCTTGTGACTTCCGAGCGTTTTCATATCGGAATACGCAACGCCGTAAAGTCCGCGCTCCGCGCCGCCGTTCACCACGTTTTCCTTTTCCGAATCAACAGCGGCTTCCCGGACTTCCGTAAAATCGTAAGCGCCGAGCGTAAACACTGCGGCCTTGCGGAAGGTCAGACGCAGATGAAGCTCTTTCAGCGAGGCGGGGAGAATTTCTTCATACTCAAACACCTGAGACGTTTCCCCGGCGAGGCATCTCTTCGCCCGCCAGTAATGATTGTCTTTGCCGTTGACTATGTCGCGGCCTTCAAAATAAAATTCAAATTCGGCGTTCGGGGACGCGCTCATCTCAACCGAAAGACGCGCCTTCCGGTCCGGCGTGAATTTGCCGACCGGCAGACGCAGGGTGACTTCTTCGCCGGCTTTCGCTTCACGGAAAAATTCGCGAGTGTCAATTGTCATTTTCCCGTTTTCAAAGCTGATTTTCGCCGAATTCTTCCTGGCCTCCGGACAGAACTGGAACCCGCCGAAATTTTCATTTCCCGGCGTTCTCAGCGTGAAACCATCCTCGAACAGGCGATAGCCGCTCCAGTCGGAAACCGCACCGAAAAGAACGGCGCACGACAGAAGGAATAATGCGGAAAGGAATTTTTTCATACTCTGATCCTCAT
>URNE01000427.1 GCA_900549045.1 uncultured bacterium
CAAACTAAAGGAGATCAAAACTTATGGACATGGAAAAACTTACCACGAAATCCAGAGAAGCGATGATCGCATCCCAGAACATTGCGACTGAATACGGTCATCAGGAGATCCGTCCCATTCACCTGCTCAAGGCGCTCGCGGACCAGGAAGGCGGACTGATTCCTTCGCTGCTCAAAAAGATGAACGTCGATTTCGGCAGGTTCAGTCTCGCCGTTGAAAAAGAGCTCCGCTCCATCCCGTCCGTTTCCGGACCCGGAGCGCAGGAGAGTTACACCTCCCGCGATTTCAGCCAGGTGCTCATCAAGGCGAAAGAGATCGCCGAATATATGAAGGATGATTACATCAGTGTTGAACATCTTTTCCTCGCTCTGCTTCAGACGGACGCCAAATGCGGCGCTCTGCTCAAGAGCCTTGGAGTTGATGAAAACTCGGTGCTGAATGCTCTGAAAGCTGTGCGCGGAAACCAGCGCGTCACCAACGATTCGCCGGAATCCACGTTTGAAGCTCTTGAGAAGTACGGACGCGATCTTACCGCCGCGGCCGCGCAGAACAAGCTCGACCCGGTGATCGGGCGTGACGATGAAATCCGCCGCACGATCCAGATTCTTTCGCGCAGAACGAAAAACAACCCCGTTCTGATCGGCGAGCCGGGCGTCGGCAAGACCGCGATTGTGGAAGGTCTCGCAAACCGTATTATGAGCGGCGACGTTCCCGAAGGTCTGAAAGACAAAAAGCTCGTCGCGCTCGACATGGGCGCGCTGATCGCCGGTGCGAAATACCGCGGTGAATTCGAGGAGCGTCTCAAAGCCGTTCTGAAAGAGGTCACCTCCTCTGAAGGACGCATCATTCTTTTCATTGATGAACTTCATACCGTTGTCGGCGCAGGAGCGGGCGGCGAGGGAGCCATGGATGCGGGGAATCTGCTCAAACCGCTGCTCGCCCGCGGCGAACTTCACTGCATCGGCGCGACCACGCTTGACGAGTACCGCAAGTACATCGAGAAGGATCCCGCGCTGGAGCGTCGTTTCCAGGCGGTTCTCGTTCCCCAGCCGAGCGTTGAAGACACCATCGCGATTCTGCGCGGACTCAAGGAGCGTTACGAAGTGCACCACGGAGTAAAGATCAAAGACTCCGCCATCATTGCGGCGGCGACGCTTTCCGACAAGTATATAGCGGACCGTTTCCTCCCGGACAAGGCGATTGACCTGATCGACGAGGCTGCGGCAAAGCTCCGTACGGAAATCGACTCCTGCCCGGTCGAGATTGATGAGATCGAGCGTAAGAGAATGCGTACGGAAATTGAGCTTGCCGCGTTGAAGAAAGAGACGGATGCTGCATCGAAGGCGCGCCGTGAGGACCTCGAAAAGGAACTCGCCGAGCTGAAGGAGAAGGCCGCCGTTCTCAAGACCGAATGGGAAGCTGAGAAAAAGTCGATTTCGGATGTCGGAACCCTGCGTGAAAGTCTTGAACTCGCGAAACGCAATCTTGCGAAAGCGGAGCGCGAATACGATCTGAACAAGGCGGCGGAACTGCGCCACGGCATCATCCCCGGACTCGAAAAGCAGATCAAGGCGATTGAGGAGAAGGTGAAAGACGACTCCGGCAAGCGTCTGCTCAAAGAACAGGTGGATGAAGAGGATATCGCGGAAATCGTTTCCCGCTGGACGCACATTCCGGTCAGCAAGCTGGTGCAGGGAGAGCGCGAAAAACTTCTCTCTCTTCCGCAGAAACTGCATGAGCGTGTCGTGGGACAGGACGACGCAGTCACAGCGGTCGCCGATTCGGTGCTCCGCGCCCGTGCCGGACTGAAGGATCCGAAGCGTCCGATTGCATCGTTCATCTTCCTCGGACCTACCGGCGTCGGCAAGACCGAGCTGGCGAAGGCGCTGGCGGAAGACCTGTTCGACGACGAGCGCGCAATGATCCGCATCGACATGTCGGAATACATGGAAAAGCACAGCGTGTCGCGTCTGGTCGGCGCTCCTCCGGGATACGTCGGTTACGACGAGGGCGGACAGCTTACCGAAGCGGTTCGCCGCAGACCCTACTCCGTGATTCTGTTTGATGAGATTGAGAAGGCTCACCACGACGTTTTCAACATCTTCCTGCAGATTCTGGATGACGGTGCTCTGACCGATTCGCGCGGTCGTCACGTGGACTTCAAGAACACGATCATCATCATGACCTCGAACCTCGGCAGCGACATTCTGCTCGACGCCGCGGCGAAAGGAAAGCTTGAGGACGCTCAGGTCCGCGAGGAAGTGATGAATCTCATGAAGCAGAACTTCCGTCCGGAATTTCTGAACCGAGTGGATGAAATTCTGATGTTCCATGCGCTGAAGCTTGAGGACATCGAACGGATTCTGAAGATTCAGATGGGGCGCTTCTCGGAGCGTCTTGCCGGACTCGGCGTGAAGGTCGAGATGACCGATGCGGCTTCGAAGCACCTCGCGAAAGAGGGGTACGATCCGCTTTACGGAGCGCGTCCGCTGAAACGCGTGATCGTGAAGGAGATCGAAACGCCGGTGTCGAAACTGATTGTCGGCGGCAAACTGGTCGAAGGCTCCACGCTGAAAATCGACGTGGAAAACGAAAGTTTGAAGTTCTCTTGTTGAAAAACGCGCAAAGAGGCATATATTACCGAATATATGTCTCTTTTTAACGCGCAACGGAAGGA
>URNE01000428.1 GCA_900549045.1 uncultured bacterium
GAGCGTATGAGAGTTCGAGGCGTTTTTCAAACGGAACGGGATCGGTCGTTTTCGCGAATTCCGCATTGAGTTCGATTGTTTCCGTGAAACGGTCGCCGCGGATTCTCTGGGTAAAGAGTCGGCAGCGTTCGATGTAAATGCTTTCTTCTTCTCTTTGCATGACGAATTCCTTTTTTAGAGTTTTCTGAACTGAAAATCTTAAAATGCAACCGGTTGCATTTTAAGATTTTCAAAACATCCGTTCATCGGATTTTGTTGTTGAAAATTTTGATGCAGCACCGTTACGCATGGATTACAGGGGGATCGCGGAAGAGGCGCGGAACGTATTTCGGGAAATAAAAAAAACTAATGGTGCCCCGGGCGGGGATCGAACCCACGACCCACTGCTTAGAAGGCAGTTGCTCTATCCTCTGAGCTACCAGGGCGTCATTATGATTCAGTAATTTAATCCGTTTTTTCGAAAAAGCAAGCTGAGTTCTTTACTTTTTCAAAAAGAAACTCCGGCATTTCCTGCCCGGCGCGCCGGCCGGGCATGAGGCCGGAGGCGCGGTCGTCCCGCGCGGATTTCAAAATAAACGGCGTTGCCGCGGACGCTTATTTTGTCTTGACTCTGCTTTCGTACTTCACGGTGACGGGAACGCCGGCTTTCACTTCAATTTCGCCCTTGCAGGGAAAATTGTGAATCGAGTAAAGCACCGTTTTTCCGTCTTCCGCACGCAAGCCGGAATGTTTGTCGAAAAACCAGTATTTCGGCGTTCCATTCGGCCGCTTTTCGGAAAAATCCGCATTTTTCAACGTGCCGCCGGAGACGGAGATGTTGCGGTATTCCGCTGTGTACTGTTCATTTGTGGAATACCCGCTCATGAAAAGCAGGGGGAGCTTGCCGTCATGCGCGGGAGTGACCGTGAATTCCTGCGGCGTCCAGGAGCGTCCGGTGACGTCGTTTTTGTTCGTGCGGAGCGGCTTGCCGTCTGCGCCGTTTACCCGGATATCCACACGCGAGGTGAATGCCGGTGTGACACGGATCAGCTTGAAACCGGAACGCTCCATGAAATTCCTGTCGGTTCCGTTCCAGACAAGCTGCGCTTTGCGGTGTTCTCCGTCCGAATCGTTGACGGCGATGTCGAGTCCGAGGAAGTCTTCATACCGAACCGGAATCCGGATATCCGCCGTCCAGCCGTTGTTTTTTTCTGTTATTCTGCAGGAGACATTGCCCTTATTCTGCTGTTTGACATTGCGGGGGAATATCAGCTGTTCCGTTTTTGGACCGTATTTCACGGGGTCGCCGGAGAACGGGTCCCGGTCGATAAACAGTTCAATGCTGTCGGTGTCCCAGCCGGACTTGGAAGGTTTGCCGGGCTTGTCGTCTTTGACATTTACAGTTACATGCAATCCTCCCTTGAAATCTGCGCGGAGCGTGACCGCCGCCGAAAAATCTTCCGGAGACGTCGGCTTGCCACGGAAATTTCTGGAAATATCAGACGTATGCGGAACAGGGCCGAGCGTCAGCAGCTGAACCGGGTATGCCGGACGGGTCAGGGTGAATTTGGGAAAATCCTCTGCGCTGAAACGGACTTGCACCGCGTCGTTTTTCTGGAGTTCGACGGGGATGGAGAAGGTGAAAAATCTGAAATCTTTCCAGTTCCGGCAGTTCTGTGCAACCGGAGAGCGGAAGGCGTCGGAAGAGGCGGAAAAAGTCTTGCGGTCAAGCGGTTTTCCCGTCAGATTCTGCATTGCGAAAATCAGACGGTTTCCCCCGTCCTCGCGCCCGATCAGCACGCGGTCGGTGAGAAACAAGACGTCGCTGCGGATTGCGTGGCTGTTGACCCAGGCGATGACATCCGCGACGCTGACTTCCGGCGCCCATTCGATGTACCGGGGTTTTGCGTCAAGCGGAAGAGGTTTTTCCGTTTGAACCGGGTTGGCCATCATGTCGTAGATTTTATGGCGCATGGGCGGAATGTTGAGTTCCGTCGGCACGGGCGCTCTGGAGTTCCAGATCGCCGTATGGAGTGTATCGCCGCGGCGGAACGTGTATGCGAGAGCTCCCAGCCGGAGGTCATGCGTCGCGAGCGGTTTTGCGCCCGCAATAAAGTGAGCCGTTGCCGCATGGGCGGCGAAACGGGCGTCGGGATTCATTAATGCGCGGTCGTGATTTCCCACCATCAGCCCCATGCCGCGAGGGGACGTCAATGTCTGAAAATGAGTTGCGGTTGAGCCGGAACAGCCTTCGCCCATGTCAATGATGAGATGCCGCGCCAGGTCTTCGGGAAGAACGCGAGCCGCGTAATCTGTCGCGGGCATCCAGTCGGGGATGATATAATAGTTCTCCCCGTTCCAAAGCCCGGATTTGTATCCGAACTTTTTGAGATTTCCGAGCAGTTTGCGGCGGGCGTCCATCTGAGTGGTGGGAATGCTGTTGTCCAGCTTGGCGTAGGGATGAATCGTGATGTGATCCATGTATTTGTCCGCACCGAGCTTGAGACATTTTCCGATGAAATCGTCGATATTCGCCCCGAAGTCGGAAGTCGAGCAGATACCGAGGATTTTCGCGTCCGGGTCGGCTTTGCGGATTTCCTCCGATGCGGCTTTCATGTATTCCATGTAGTTGTCCGCATACATGTAGAGATTCGACTCGTTCAGAATC
>URNE01000429.1 GCA_900549045.1 uncultured bacterium
GTCGTTGTGCGGAGCATCGGATGGTGGAATGATAAAACCGCTCATGTGCAGCAGATGACGGAGCTTATTCCGGGGAAGACCGGACTTTTTCAGGTTGATCTGGCCGATATCCGCGCACGGCTGCTTCGTGAGCCTAGTATCGACAACGCAACCGTTTCCCGCGTGCTGCCGGATACGATTGAGATCAGCATCTCGGAACGGATTCCGCGGGCTCTGCTCGGCAATCAGAAGTCTCCGCTGGTGCTGGACTCCAATGCGGTTGTCATGCACCGCGACAAATGTCTGAAGATTGATGCGAATCTTCCCGTCATCATCGGATATCCGAAAGATTCCGTTCCCTCTTACGGGAAAAAGTTTGACCGGCTGGTTCCGGCCGTTGGACTGATTATGCTGACGGTTACCGAATTCCCGGATATCCGCATCGCCGCGATCAATGCTGCAAGCCGCGATTATCTCTTCTTCACCATGTATTATAAAAACGAACTCAGCAAGCTCTATCGGGTGTATATCCCCGTGAAAAATATGAATGCGAGTCTGGCTTATCTTGCCGCGGCTATGCCGAATGTGCTGCTGCCGACGGAGACCCGGACCATCATCGACCTGCGCTACGAGGGCAGGGTAACTCTGAAATAAAGGATTGTCAGCATGGCAAAAGTCACCGTCATTGGCGCGACCGGAAGAATGGGCCGCCGTCTCGTCACCAATATTCTCTCCACTCCTGGAATGTCGCTTGCCGGAGCCGTGGAGCATTCCGCTTCCGAATTTCTCGGCTGCGACGCCGCGTCTGTCGCAGGGCTTTCCGCTTGCGGAGTGAAGATCACCGCGTCTCTCGAAGAGGCTCTTGAGAATGCTGACGCCGTGATCGATTTCTCCACCGGAACGGTTATGGAAAATGCCGAACTTGCGGCTTCCAAAGGCTGTCGGATCGTGATCGGCACGACTGCGCTCGGACCCGACGCACCGGCGAAGTTCGAGGAGATCGCAAAGAAACATCAGGTCGGAATCGTTTTCGCTTCGAATTACAGCGTCGGTGTGAACCTGCTCTTCTACTTGTCGAAAAAAGTGGCCGGCATTCTCAAGGATTATGACGTCGAGATTATCGAAGCGCATCACAATCAGAAGAAGGACGCTCCGAGCGGAACGGCCGTCACCATTGCGGAACGCATCTGCGAGGCCCGCGGACTCTCCTACGAAAAAGATGTCGTGCACGGACGCAACGGGCTTGTCGGCGCACGCACGAAAACGGAAATCGGCATGCACTCGGTCCGCGGCGGCGATATCGTCGGCGACCACACAGTGATGTTTGCCACGACCGGCGAGCGTTTCGAGATGACTCACAAGGCTTCCAGCCGCGACACTTTTGCGCGCGGCGCTGTCCGCGCCGTCGCTTTCCTTGAGACTGCAAAGCCCGGTCTTTACAACATGCAGGATGTGCTGGGACTCAACTGATGATGGAAGACAAGGATAAAAACGAGGCCGCGGTTCCTTTTCTGCACTGCGTTCTCGAGGCGTGCGACGGTCTGCCGGAGTTCGAGTACGACAAGGCGTCGACGGAACCGCTGGCTCCGCTGGATTACGCTGTGGAACGGAAGGTCAAGAATCTTGCACTGAAGCTTTTCTGGAAACGCAACGGAATCGCGGGGACCCCCGGGGAGATTGTTGCGGCGGAACTTCCGCGCCGTTACCGGACCACCTCCAAACGCGGCGTCGATTTCTTCAAGGGGAAAGTGCGTCTGCTTCATCTCGGACGCGGTTCTCAAGGCGGAATGCGCGGCAGTCTCCAGTATTCGCTTCTGGAGCCCGATCTGCATCACCGGGTGTATGAACTGGTTCTGGAACACCTGCAGCGTCCGGCGTTTCATTTTCTCGCGCGGAATATGAACTATTGCGTCATCCGCGGGTCATACACGAAGCTTTGCGTGATTTTCAATCTTTCGAAAATCGATGCGTCGATCGTCCGTAAAATCCGTGCGGTTGCAGATGCGCTCCGTTCAGAAATTCCGGAAGTCGTCGCCTGCTTCACCTATCTGGACGAATCGCGTTCGAACTACTACCTTGAAGCGAAGCGTCCGGAGAAGGGCGTGGGATACAAGAAGCTGTTCGGCAGCTCGTTCCTTGACGTGACGCTTCCGGACGGCCGCCGTCTGCTTTATCCGCCGACCGGATTTTCGCAGGTCAACGAGGCGATGCTTCCGGTGTTCCTGAAGACGGTGGAGACGCTGATTCAGCCGGAAGCCGATGCTCGTCTGCTGGATCTTTATTGCGGATACGGTCTGATCGGGCTCTATCTGTTCCCGCAAGTGAATTCACTGCTCGGTGTTGAAATCGACGGTCCCTCCGTGGATTCGGCGGTTGCGAGCGCAGCGCATCTTTTTCCGAAAAAAGAGATCCGGTTTGTGCGCGGGGAGATCGGACCGATGCTGATCAAGGGCAAGTTTCCGGAACCCGGCAAGAAAGAGCTGATCGTGCTCGATCCGCCCCGGTCCGGAACGGCAAACGGCGTAATCAAGGAACTGGCGCGGAGGAAACCGCTTCGCGTCCTGCATGTTTTCTGCGGAACCGACGGCATTCCCGCTGCGGTGGAAGAGTGGCACAAGCGCGGTTTCCGTCCGGAGAAAATCGTCCCTCTGGACATGATGCCGG
>URNE01000430.1 GCA_900549045.1 uncultured bacterium
ACCGCGGAAAGGAAAACAAACAATTTTATTTTGCAAAAACCTTCCCCGTCTCCAGTGAAAGCGAAACCTTCACCGTCACACATCCGGCTCCGGAGGATATGAACAACATCTGCATCCGCGTGGATCTGTGCAAGCCGGCGGTTTACAGAATCAAATCAGCGGAGATCTCCGTCAAACAGGAGGAAAAAGTCGACTCCTCGGTCAATCACATTCTCAACGGCGGAGCCGAACGCGGATGGTATGCGACCGGAATCAACGGTTTTGAATTTCTCAAGATGGCGGACAACAATCTCATCTCCGACGGACGCAACAATTTCTGGGACAAGGAGCTCAAAGTCGCGCTCGACGACAAGGTGAAGCGCAGCGGAAACTATTCCTTCCGCCTCACCCGCGAACCGAAGAGCTACGGACGCTTCAATCTGAATCCGGTCCCGTTCGTCGTCGGCAAAAGCGCCTCGTTCTCCTGCTGGGTCAAGGGTGAAAGACCGAACCAGCAGATCGATATCGGACTCTTCCTCGGCAACGGACAGGCTTACTCAAAGCAGTTCAGAGTCGGAACGGAATGGACCCGATGCGAACTCTTCATTCCCGAATGGGGAAAGAAACCCGAAGGCATATACATGTTCGGCAATCCGGCGACCGGATACGCGAGCGTAACGAATTTCGTTTCCCCACACCTAAGCTCCCTCGGCGGCACAATCTGGATTGACGACGCCGCGTACAGCATCGGCGGACACAGCAAATTCACTCCGGAAACCGGAATTCTGCTCTCCGCAAAAATCGACGAACCAAAAGGATACTATCGTCCCGGCACTCCCGTTCAAACGGAACTGACCCTCCGCAATACCGCGGGGGAAACGGAAAACGCGGAAATCCGCTGGGAGATGAAAGACTTCTTCGGCAAAACCGTCATGACAGGAAACGCGGGAAAAATCAAAGTCGAAGCAAAGGGAACGGCAAAGCGGACGGTCTCCGTCACTCCTCCGGAGAATTTGCGCGGCGCGGCGAACCTGCTGTTCAACGTCGGCGGAAAAGAGGCGGGAGTCTACTTCGGCGTCGCGGAAAAACCCGGAAAGCTGAGCCATCGAATCGGCGTCAACTACACGCCGGGCAGCAGCAACATTCACAAAGCCATTCCGCTTCTGAAGGATTTCCGGATCGGCGCTCTGCGTCTGTGGTCCACCTACCGCGCAACCCCGAACACCGGATTCCGCGATGTGGAGGAATTCCACAAAAACGGATTCTTCCTCATGATGTCCTGCGGCTCGGAAGGGTTCGCCCCCTGGCCAATGATTCCGAAAGACTTCACCGCTTGGAGAAAAAAACTTAACGGATTCGCGGCCCAGTATCGCGGCAAAATTCAGATTAGGCCGATGGGTACGGCAAGTGTCTGGAATGAAAGCGCGGCTCCGGTGCCCGTGACATAGAGTGCATACAGAAGCGTTACCGGGAACGCGGAAGCGATGAGCAAGAAAAGCTCGGTGTTGCGGCGGCTTCCCATCATGCGCCTCCTTTGGTGGTTTGAGTCGTATCGGTCGTATCGGTCGGAGTGCCTGTGGCGGAACTATCGGCGCCGCTCGAATCGGTTTCTCCCGCGTTGGCGTCTGCGCTCTTGCGAATCGTCTCGGCGGTGAGCACCTGTTCGGTTTCGGCGGCATCGATTTGCGCACGGTATTCCGAAATCGTATTGCGCGCGTCCTCGAGATTATCTTGCGGAATGCCTTCTTCAAGACGGTTGCGCGTATCGTCGGGCAGGTCTGAAAGCTTGACCGACGTGGTGTCTTCGATGTGATAGAGCTTTATGCCCAAAAAGTCGGCATGGATGCCGGTATAGATCGCCACGGTGTCGTCGCTGTTCACGCCCAAAAACACGGAGCTCGTGATAGACACGGCGGCAACGATGCCCGAGAGCACGAGCGCGGCTACGAGCGCGACCAAGGCGATGATGAGGTTACGGCGGCGCTTGCTGATAAGGGTTTTGATGCGCCCGTCGTCCACCACATCTACGACGACAACGGTCACGTTGTCTCCGCCACCTGCCGCCAGGGCTGCGTCCACCAGATTGTCAGTGCAAATCTGTGCGGTCGAGGACTGGGCGGCGATGGTCTCGATATCGCCGTCCGGGACCATGCTCGATAAGCCATCGGAGCACAGGATCAGGCGGTCGCCCTCTTCGATGTTGAGCTGGAAATGGTCTGCGTACATGGCGGGGTCGGAGCCGAGCGCGCGGGTGATGACCGAGCGATTTGGGTGCGTGCGCGCCTCGTCGGCGGTGATTTCACCGGCGTCTACGAGTTCCTCGACATAGGAATGATCGCGCGTTACGCGGATGAGGGTGCCCTCATGCAGCAGGTAGGCGCGCGAGTCGCCTACGTGGGCAATGGCGATGGTGGTTCCGTCGATATAGGCGCAGGTCGCGGTGCAACCCATGCCCGATTTGCCCAAGCCGTTCGCTGCGGCTTCGATGATGGCGGCGTTGGCGGCCTCGACCGATGCTGCGAGAAGCGCGGGGTCGGCAGCGTTCGGCGCCGTCTTTGCGATGGTTTCCACAGCAAGCGAAGATGCAACTTCGCCCGCCGCGTGTCCGCCCATGCCGGCGGAGACGCAAAAGAGGGGCGACGGGAGCAGATAGGATTATT
>URNE01000431.1 GCA_900549045.1 uncultured bacterium
GTGCGCCTGAAAAACAAGGGAGCGCAGGCGGTCCGCAAAGGTCATCCATGGGTTTTCGAAGATTCCGTGGAAAAACTTTCGCGAGACGGCGCGGCCGGGTCCGTTGCGGTTCTGTACGACGGCAAATCCAATTCCGTCCTCGGCGCCGGGCTCTACGATCCGCGTTCGCAAGTGCGCGTGAAAGTGCTTTCTTACGGTTCGAAGAATCCTCCGGTCGGCAAACCGCTGTTCCTTGCCGGAATCCGGAAAGCTCTTGAACCGCGTTTGCCGGCTCTTCCGCCGGAAACGGAGGCGTGGCGCGTGGTTCACGGGGAGTCCGACGGGTTCCCCGGCCTCGTCTGCGACAAATACGGCGACACGCTGGTTCTGAAGCTCTACTCCGCCGCGTGGATTGCGTGGGCGGATGAGGCGGCGGAAGCTCTGACGGAACTGCTGCCGGAGATCCGCCGGGTGGTGATCCGCCTCTCCAGGGAAGTCGCGGCGACGCCCGAGGGCGCGTCGTGGTGTCCCGACGGTTCCGTTTTCACTTGCGACGGCGCGCCGTTCGACGGCAGTCTGACCTTCCTTGAGAACGGCATCCGTTTCGCCGCCGACGTGATTCGCGGACAGAAGACGGGATTTTTCCTTGACCAGCGTGACAACCGTGACCGTGTGCGCCGTCTGGCTTCCGGGAAGCGCGTGCTGAACGTTTTTTCCTACTCCGGCGGTTTTTCGCTCTACGCCGCCGCGGGAGGCGCAACGGAGGTTGTGAGCGTGGACATCAACCGTCACGCGGCGGGAGCCGTCGCGGAAAACTTCGCGCTGAATCCGTCTCTGACGCATTGTCCGCACGGCGAGATCGCGGCGGATGCGTTTGTCGCGATGGGCGATCTTGCCGCGAAACGCCGCCGGTTTGATCTTGTGATAGTCGACCCTCCCTCTTTTGCGAAAGCGGAAGCGGAGGTACGGACGGCGCTGAACACCTATTCCAGGCTGGCGAAGGCGGCGGTGAAACTGCTGGCTCCGCATGGTCTTCTGGTTTTTGCCTCGTGTTCGAGCCGGGTGACGGCGGACGCTTTGTTTTCAGTCGTGAAGGAGGCCGCGTCTTCGGCGGGGCGTCCGCTGAATGAACTGGAACGGACGGCGCACGCGGTGGATCATCCGGCGAAGTTCCGGGAATCGTCATATCTGAAATGCATGTATGCGGAAGCGAAAAATTAAAGGAGATTTCCAATGAGCAGCGATGCCTTTCTTGTTTTGTTTATGATCCTGATCACTCTGATGGCGGTGATGCCGCTGTTTCTGCGGCGCTTCAAAATACCGCAGGTGATTGCGCTCCTGATCGTCGGGATGATGATCGGGCCGAACGGATTTGATCTCGTGGGACGTCTTGCCCCGGCGCTGTCGTTTCTCGGAGGCGATCCGAAGATGATCGAAGAGAATTCACTGACTCTGATCAATTCCCTCGGTTCGCTGGGGCTGCTCTTCCTGATGACGCTTGCGGGAATGGAGGCGGATTTCAAGCTGATCCGCTCTTCAAAGCGTCCGGTGGTGGCGCTGAGCATCCTGACTTTCCTCCTGCCCGCCATTTCCGGCTTTCTGGTCTACGACTATTTCCGTGCGGAAGACTTCCCGGGGAAACTGCTTTACGCTTCGCTGTTTGCTTCGCATTCGGTCGGCATTGTGTTCCCGATTATCCGCGAGCTGAAGATCTCCAAGACGATTTTCGGTTCGGCCGTTCTGATTTCGACGGTGATTACGGACATCGCGAGTATTGTTCTTCTTGCGGTGAGCGTGCAGATGAAGACGGTTGTGACGGACAATGCGGGATTCCACAAGACGCTTTCGCTGTTCGATTACATAGACCCGTCGATATTCGGCAACTGGTTTACGGTCGTGTTTCTGCTGCTGGTTCTGCTCTACTTCCTGCTGGTGCTCTGGCTGGTTCCGAAAGGGGGATGTCTGATTTTCCGCGTTCTGAACAACGGCGAAGATGTGATTATGACCTGTTTTCTGTTTCTGATCCTTCTGGCTGTTCTTGCCGGAGAGTTTCTCGGGATCAACCTTGTTGTGGGAGCGTTCCTCGCGGGACTCGGACTTTCGCGCATCATGCAGGATCCGGAGTACAGGACCACCTACGATGTTTTTCACAAATTCGAAGGAATCGGCTACGGTTTTCTGATTCCGTTCCTGTTCATTTCCATTGGAATGAAGACGGATCTTCACGCGCTGTTCGAATCCGCAAGCAATGTCGGCATCATCGTCCTGACGATCGCCGGGCTTGTCGTGAGCAAAGTTTTTTCCGGCTGGCTCGCATTGCGTCTGTGCGGCTTTTCGAACCTGAAGGGAATCTGCGCGGGAGTGATGACGGTTCCTCAGCTTTCCGCGACTCTCGCCGCCGCCGCGATCGGCAAAGAGCTCGGAATGCTGGACAACAGCTTTTTCAATGCCATCATAGTCCTTTCGATTGTGACGACGCTTCCGGTTCCGAACATTGTGCGCTGGATCATCGAGCATTTTCATCTTCAGTTCCGTTCCGCGGAAGCCGAGCCGGAAAAAGCGAAGTACGAACTGCAGGATCAGCTGCTGTAAGCGGTTGTCCGCGGAGAATTTTCTTCCGGAAATGAAGAAAAACGCATATTTTTGCGTTTCC
>URNE01000432.1 GCA_900549045.1 uncultured bacterium
TTGATTTCCAGGACAGTTTCTATTTCTGCAGGTTCTTTCAGGCTCAGACGGGACAGACTCCGTCCGTGTTCCGAGAACTGCACCGCTGGAAGCGTTCGTGGCGGAACCGGTAATTCACTGAACCCGTATCGTGCGGGTCCAGAGGAAATCATCCGCCCCCTTCCGCTTCAGGGAAAGGGTCCAGGCGGAATCGCGCGAAACGGAAATCAGAAGATACTCATACGAATTCGCCTCCGTCCGCTGAAACAGTTCGGGATCAAGAAGACGCAGCAGGCTCAGCGGGATGTCCGGCATGGCGTAATAACGAACCGGGACGATGCCCTGCCGGACTGCGAACCGGGTCAGCGAAGCGGCGAACGACGACTCCGCCATTTCACGCGTACAGCCCTGCGGCACACTCGAACGTCCCGCGGGATTCCGCGGCGGCTCACCATCCGGGAGACCTGCGCATCCGGCAAGAAACATCAAAGGAATCAGGCAAACAAAACGGCATTTCATCATAACCTGCGAGCGTTCAAAAGGATATTGGTGGGCCCTGCCGGGCTCGAACCAGCGACCCGGTGATTATGAGTCACCTGCTCTAACCGACTGAGCTAAGGGCCCGTGAAAACACTTTATACTATATCACTATTCGGGAAGAACGCAAACTTCTTTTCAATAAATATTCAAGATTTTTCAAGACGAAAGAAAACTGTTCTTGATTTTTCCGGATTTCATGCAATATTTCAGAAAAAACGGAGGTATCAACCATGACAGTCTGCAAACGCGCCCTTCTTTCTCTTTCCATGCCCCTGCTCGCCGGGCTGACCGCCTGCGCGCCCGCTCTCTTTCCCGATCTGCCCGACGACGACGCATGCTACAACCGCGTCCAGGAGCTAATCCAGGCGGCAAACGAGACGTCGATCATCACTCCCGACCTTCAGATGCAGCTCAATCCCGAGCCCTACCTTGCGATTCTCTGCGCCCGCGGAAAACTCCGCAAGGCAACCGTCAGCTTCGAAACAAAAGAACAGCTGGCCGGATTCGAAAAGCTCGCGCGAACCACTCCGGAGCTCATTTTCCAGCAGGGCACCAACGCCACCGCCGGATTCCGAAACTACGAAGGCCGCTACTTCGACATCCGCACCATTTACTTCTGGAGCAAGGACACGCCGAAAATCCTCGCCATGCTCCGCAGAGTTTACGGTCGGTGAAAAAAATTACCGGAAAATCCGTTTTCCGCAATTGATTTTTCCGAAAACGGAATTATCGTTTTCCTGACAACAGAAAGGAACAGCCATGAAAAAACAGATTCTCAAGAGCCTCTTCTCCGTGTGCGCAGTCATGCTGATGCTCTCCGCTTCCGCCGGACAACCACGCGAAGTCCTGCGTCTGAACATCACATCCCTCACGGGATTCCTCAACTCCGCTTCCACATTCGCGGCAAAAATCGCCCCCGAAATTGCCGGTACCGTCATGATGGGCTCCGCCGCAATCGCGATGAACCCGCAGTTCGCCGCAGTCGACATTTCCCGTCCGGTCACCGTGACGGTCTTCTCCGGCGCAAAGGATCCGACGGACGCCGAACCGTTCGACATGGACGATCTCTTCTACGCCGCGGCGGTTTCGCTCCGTCCGAACGCCGTCATGCAGGACAAATCGCTCGCCATGCTGAAGCTTCCGGACGGACGCGCGGTGCTCTATCAGCCGAATCCGCTCTACAACAAAATGCTTGAGAAACAGGCGGCAAACCTCTTCCCGGAATACCGCGGGCTCATCCCGTTTCAGATGAGAATCGATGCGGACTCAATCCTGCAGCATCCGCTCGTCAAAGCAAGTTTCACCATGGCGATCGCCGATGCGATCACCAGGAATCCCTCTCTTGACGCCGAACAGCTCGAAAAAGAGTACGACAACGCCCTGCGGCAGTTCGGCGAGATTCTTTTCAACGTAAACTTCCCCGACGCCAACACGCTCGACCTCTCCGCATCCGTCGCGGTCAAACCGGGTTCCGAACTTGCAAAACAGTTCGGCGGAAGAAAAACCGAAACCTCATTCGCCGGCTATTCCGTTCTGCCGGATGCAACAATTCTCGCCCTCCTCGACCTCCCGGTCGACGAGAAGATGAAACAGACCGCGCTTTCCACTCTGAGCGCAGGCAGCGAAGCCGACTTCTCAACCGTCTGCGCCCGGCATCTGACAGGCAAAGCGGTGTTCTCCTATAACGGAAATACGGGGGCGTTCAAATTCTTCGCCGGAATCCTCCCCGGAACGGCAAAGAAACTCCGCGCCGCTCTGACTGGCGAGAAAATCCGCAAAGCCGGAAACGACATCTATCTTATTGAAGCACAGACGCCCGATGCAGACCACACCTACGTCAAAGTTTTTGACGACGCCGTCGCGTTCGTTGTTCCAAAAGCCGATAAAGTCCGCGCAGCAAAGATGCTCGACGACACGACGCGCTGTCCGAAAGGACTCCGCAACGGACAGAACCTCGCGACCTTCTTCAAGAAAGACGTGAAGGGAGCATTCGTACCGACGGGTTCGCTCAAGTTCGACAAGGACCGCTTTCTCCTCGGAGTCCGCCTCTCTCCCGAAGACTTTCCGAAGCAGGATGCACCTCGGCAGCAGATTCC
>URNE01000433.1 GCA_900549045.1 uncultured bacterium
CCGGAACGATGAACAGAACGCCGCGGTCCCATTCGGCGGATGGTGCGACGTTCTGGCACTGGAACTCAAATTGAAATGACCCGTCCTTATTTTCCGAGCGCAAGAAGAGCGGCGCCGACCGCCGCCTCTTCACGCGTTTCCGTCAGACGGAGCGGAAGACCGAACTCTCGCTGAATGGCGAACTGGACGCTCTTCAGCAGACGCACCGCGTTTCCCGAACCGATAATGGAACGGCGGTCCGCCAGCACCTCCGCACAGAACCCGGATTTGAGATTGCGGACAATTCCGAGCGCAAGCGCGGCGCCGGTCTTTCCCGGCGTGGCGTTTGCAAGAGTCAGACCGCAGCAGCTTCCGCGCAAATCCGGATTCCAGCGTTCGCCGAGGAAGTGCGGAGCAATTGTCAGTTCCGGCTCGCCGCGCTCCAGCTCCGCAAGAGCAAGAGCGTCAAGACGATCCAGCAGAGTGCCTTTCGGGAGTTCCGGTTCTCCGAGGTCGCGGCGGAATGCGTTGACCGTATCCGCAAGCCATGCAAACGCGGCGCCGCCGCAGAGCGGAGCGGCAACCAGCAGAGAACGTCCGCTGGGAAACGGACGCGCTTCCAGCGAATCCGGAAGTTCCGCCGGAGCCTTGTCCACCACCATGGAAAGCTGTGCCCCCGTTCCAAGCGTCAGATAAATTTCGTGTGCAAAGTCGCGGCCGCAGCTGAGAATCGACGCCTGATTATCCCCGATTGCATTCACTACCGGGACACCCTCCGGGATGCCGAACCTGCGCGCGGCCTCCGCACAGACCGTTCCGGCGACTGCTCCGCACGGACGGATTTCCGGCAGAATGGAAACGGGAATATGCAGAGCCTCCAGCGCCTTCAGGTTCCAGCCGCCGTCACGGTAAAGCCCCCAGCTTGCGGCATGAGTCGGATCGGTAATGACGCGCTTGTTTCCGGTCAGGACATAAACGAGATAATCGTTGATTGTCGCCGCAAAATTCCATGCTCCGAGCTGATTTTCCTCCGCGAGACGCGCGAGGGTCGTTCCGCCGAAACCTTCGCGCAGGGGAAGCCCGGTTTCCGTCTGAAAACGCTTCAGTCTTTCTGCTCCGCAGCGGTGATCCTGCCAGGTGATGAGCGGCGAAACATTGTTTCCGTTTCCGAGCAGGACAGAATGCATCTGTCCGGTAACGCCGATGCACGATATTCTGCCGAGCTGATCCTGCGGCAGTCCGGCAATGATCTGCGCGACCGCCTCCAGAATTTTTGCCGGTTCCTGTTCCGCCCCGCCCGGCGCGGACGGAATATCTGCATGATGTGCTGCGTTGGCGACACCGAGCAGAGCCCGGTCTTCATCCAGCAAAATGGCTGCGGCTTTCGTTGTTCCGAGGTCGATTCCGAGAGCTGTTTTCATCTTCTCTTCTTTCAAAGTTATATTGATTATTATCCCGCATTAGTATAACATAAGACGGGTAAATGTCAAGCGCATTTCCTATAAGAAAGAAACTTGCGGCAAATGTCCGGATGCGGCAGAATTCCCGCAGTCATGGACAAAGAAAATTTTCTGCAGGATCCGCACACTTGATTTCATCCTCCGGACTCAAACTCCGGTACGCTCGCGGGGAAACGCCGAAACGCTTGCGGAACTCCGCGGAAAAATTCAGCGGACGCGCATAACCGACACGCTCCGCGACCTCCTTCACCGAAAGAGAACGCTCCATCAGGAGCAGACGCACCGCTTCGCGCATCCGGATCTCCGTCAGCATCCGGTACGGCGAAATGCCGTGCATCTGTTTGAAACAGCGGATCAGATGCATTCGCGAACAGCCGCACATCTCCGCCAGCGCGGTCATTGAGACGGGTTCCGCAAAGTGCTTCTCCAGATACTCCGCCGCTCCGCTGATCCGCTGGAACGCGCCCGTCGTCTCCGCCGGATGAAGAAAGAGCTGGAACAGACGGTAGGTCAGCTGCCCGTTTTTCTCGTCCTGATTCTTTCCCGGTTCAGCACAGAGATCTTTCAGCGACTGAATCAGAACACGCAGTTCATTCCAGTCGGGACGTGTCAGCACATCGCGCTTCTCAAGCCCGAATGCAGCAATCGCGGCGTCGCGCAGAACCCCGTCAATCACCAGCGAAGTCTTCACGCAGAATCCGGCGGGACCGGTCAGCAGTTCCGCATCGACATAGGGGTGAATCAGAAGGCAGTCACCCGGCTCCAGCAGATACATGCGGTCGTCCAGACGGACCGAAAGCGAGCCATCCCAGATCACTTCCATCGAAAAAAACGCGGCGTTGCGCCGGCGGTAGTGCATATCCTTCAGACAATGATGTTCATACAGAATCATCGTGTAGAGCGGCTCGCGCGCTCTCCGTTCAAAAAGAAGAGGATACGACTTCACTATGCGGAAGTCGCGGCGGAAATAGACTTCCATTCCGTCCGCGAACTTCTGCTGTAGCGCAAGGCGGTGTTCCTCAAAAATCCGTCTGTTCTGAAGCGGCTTCATCGCAATGTTGATTTTTCATATATCTTTGCTTACTTTCTATGTATAATATAGCAAATAAAGTATTGTTTTTCAAGCCTTTTTCGTTTATAATATATATCGTAATCCGAAAAAAATGAAAGG
>URNE01000434.1 GCA_900549045.1 uncultured bacterium
GACGCGAGCGGGCCGCCTGGAACCTGTTCGTAAAGACGCGCCGAAGAGGAAATATCGCCGCAGGGCCAGTTCGCGGCAACCGTTCCCCCGTTCTCCATGAAACGCACAAGCGCATCCGCGAGCGGCTCATCCAGTACTGGCTGATACGGCAGGAAGAGGAGCGGATATCCGGCGAGCTTCCCCTCCAGGACCTGTTCCGGCGTGACGACCGCGAGCGGGACACTGCGTTCCGCCGCGCTCATGGCGACGCCGAAGCGGGCCTGCGCGCACTGGTCGTCGCCGATGATTCCGCGAATCCGGTTGTTGATCTCCTTCACCGCGAAGTTGCAGGAACGGTCATAGAGTACAGCGGCGCATTTTGCGGGCGTGAGATGCGCAAGGTCGGGATGCGTTTTCAGCAGACGGCTGAACTCCGCAACCGCCGCAGCGCGTCTGCTGAACGAACCGTCCGCAAGAACGAGACCGCGTCCGCCGATCTGGAATCCCGCCTTGAACGGCTCCCATTTCCAGTAAACCGTTCCCGCATTCCCCTCAAAAAGAGCTTCCAGATTCCAGTCGAGCAGTTCGTCCGGCGCGACGCGTTCGGCGGTGAAAATTTCCGAGTAGCAGTGACTCTGCATTTCCGAAATCATGAAACGTCCGTTTCCGGCGGAGTAGGCTCCGGCGAAAGTCAGACGCCGCAGCCACGGCTCGTTGACCTTCAGGAGCCGTCCGCCCGTTTTCGGATAAAAAGAAAGTCCGAAACAGTCGATCTGCCGCGCCAGCTTCCAGTCGTCGCTGCCGCGGTCGAATTCGCTCCAGACGGCATTGCTCATGACGTTGTCCGCAATGACCGGATGGCGCGGGTCGGCGGCGCGCACGGCTTCCGCCCATTCGTGCGCAATCGCGGCGAGATTGTCCGTCCGGAACTCCTCCCAGTCGCAGCCGGGCGCAATGGACGCCCAGGTTACGGGGTCGAGACGGATCTCTCCGAAGTTCGCATAGCTCTTTTTCCAGACGGTGTTGAGCGCGGCGACTGTGCCGTATTTGCGTTCGAGCCAGCGCTGAAATTCGCGGAGCGTATGAGGATCGTGCGATTTGAAGTGAGTTTCGTTCCAGACGTCCCACGCAAGCAGGGCGGGATGATCCTTGAACTCCGCCGCGGCTTCCGCAAAAAATGAATGCAGAATGCGTTTGACTTCGGGATGATTGTAATTGGTCTCGCCCAGCCCGTTCTGCATCCGCGCGGGCGTGCCGTCTGGATTGGTGACGGCGTATTCATCCTTCCAGTCGCAGTCGGGCAGATATTCGAGGTTGGAGACCTGTCCGGTCAATTCGACAATGACTTTGAGTCGGGCCTCTTCCGCGCAGTCGAGCAAAGTGTGCTGAATCGCGTAATCGCGTTTTCCGTTTTTGTAAAAACAGGGCGGCCAGATGACGGCGGTGTTCAGGCCGAGCTGTTTCATCGCCGCGCATTTTGCCGCAAGTCCGGAGCGTGTTTCGTCTTCCTCCAGCAGAAGGACAGCTCCGTGAATGAATTCGTTTTTCATGTTTTCTCCAGTTCAAAAGAATATTCGAGTGTTTTGCGGGGATGAAAAATGTATGCGCGGGCAGGGGTTTCCGCCGCATAAACCGAGGGTGGCAGAACAACATCCGTTTCCAGCAGCGGAGCAATACCGAACACCGTTTTGCGTTTGAGATTTTTCTTGGGATTGCTCAGATGAATCCGCAGTTCCGCCCCTTCCGGAGCCGCGCCCTCGAAACGGAACGAAAATTCCAGACGCTCCGGAAAACAGCGGATGCGGCTCCGGAAACGGTATGCGGTGACCGCCCGGTATTCCTTCGGTCGGCAGAAGTCGAAAAACTGTGTCACCGAGTTCCCATCAACCTGGAACGCCGGATCAAGATTGCGCGGAACCAGAGATGTTCCATCGGGCAGACAGAGCATCGGGAGAAACGGTATCACGGGGCCGGCGTACGGAGCTGGCAGAGCGAAGCCGAAACAGGGGACGGGGAGAAATTTTGCGCTGACATCCACCTCCACATCGTTTTCGCCCGTAATGCGGTTGTGCCAGAAAAACATGTTCTTTGTCAGCCGGTTTCCCGCGGGGAGAATATAATGAGCGCCCGTCGCGCGGCAGTTTCCGCAGAAGATCGCCGGACCTGGCAGGTATTTCACATAATCCGCAGTTTCCGACGGCAGCGGAACGGGCGCATGTTCCCCCGAGGCGAAACGGAGCGCCATTGCGAGACCGTACACGCCGTAGCCCTGCGCCTGGACGTGCGTGGTGTATTCGTCCCATGTCCCCGCGTCGAACGCCTTGTCGCGTCCGATTTTTCCATCCGTGCGGATTCCGGTTTTGAGAAAGAATTCAAACTGTTTCCGCGCGGCGGAATCGCCGTATGCGGTCAGCCCGCGCGTCTGCGCGAACTCCCAGAGGAAGATTTTTTTGACCTCCGCCTCTCCCCGCAGGGAACGTCCCCATTTGGCGAACTCGCCGTTGGAGTCGATCAGAGGAAGCGCGGATTCGCAGAAGTCGCGCAGGATGGAAAAAATCCGTTCGTGATGCGGCGAATTCCAGTTGAAGATTTCATCGTAATGAAGAAGCAGGCCGATGATTTCCGCGCTG
>URNE01000435.1 GCA_900549045.1 uncultured bacterium
TGAGGGGTTGTTTTTTCATTCGGTCCGGATATAGTAGAATAACGGTTTAAAATCAAGGAGTACAAGATGAACGAACGTTTTTCCGATTCGATTTTCGGTGCCGGCAAACCTTATTTTGTAGGCTGCAACTACTGGGCAAGTCATGCGGGCACGAACATGTGGCGCAACTGGGACGAGGCGTCGGTGGAAGCCGACCTGAGGGCGCTTTCGGAGAATGGCGTGGAGGTGATCCGCGCATTTCCGCTCTGGCCGGATTTCCAGCCGCTGACGGCGCATGAAAAATGGTCGTCGCTTCTCCGGGAAGTGCGGATGAAGGAGGAACCGCTTCCGGATACGCCGCTCGGCCGGGCGGGAGTGGATCCGGTGATGATTGAGCGGTTCCGCAAATTCACGCATCTGATGGAGAAATACGGGTTGAAGCTGATCGTCGGCATTGTCACGGGCTGGATGTCGGGACGGATGCATAAGCCGCATGCGTTTCAGGGGCTCAATGTGCTGTCCGATCCGTTTGCAATCCGCTGGGAGGTCCGTTTTGTCCGCGCGTTCGTCCGGGAACTGCGGAACGAGCCGGCGATTGTAGCCTGGGATCTCGGGAATGAGTGCAACTGCATGGCTGTCAAGACGTCGCATGAGATGTGGAACTGGAGCAATGCAATTTCCAGCGCGATCCGCCTGGAGGATTCGAGCCGCCCCATCGTTTCCGGAATGCACGGGCTGAAGCTTGAAGACGAACACAACTGCAGCGTCATGGTTGCGGATCAGGCGGAAACGACGGACGTTCTCTGCACACATCCGTATCAGCGTTTCACGGCGCACTGTCTGATCGATCCGGTCAACACGCTGCGGAATGCGTTTCATGCGGCGGTGGAAACCAGACTGTACGAGGAGGTCGGCGGAGCGCCCGCGTTCGTGGAAGAGGCGGGGAGCCTCGGTCCCGCATATTCTTCGGAGACGGTTGCCGCGCACTATCTGGGGAACATGCTCTGGAATACTTACGCGCACAACTGCCGCGGTCTGCTCTGGTGGTGCGCTCATGAACAGACCCGTCTTCCGCAGACGCCTTACGACTGGGTTGCTATGGAGCGTTCTCTCGGGCTGCTCCGGCTTGACCGTTCGCCGAAACCGGTCATGAAGACGCTTGGTGCATTCGGACGCATGGCCAAAAATCTGCCGCTCCCGCCGCACCGCAGCGACGCCGTCTGCATTCTGACGGAAGGGCAGGATCAATGGGGAGTCGGCTACATGACCTTCCTTCTGGCAAAGCAGGCCGGCTTTGACCTTGAGTTCCAGTATTCAGATCAGCCGCTGAAGAAATCGGATTTCTACATCATGCCGTCGGTCCGGAGCGACAGCGCCGTTTCCCGCCACCGCTGGCAGGCCGTTCTTGACGCGGTTGTCAACGGCGGAGCGACGCTGTACGTTTCAAGCGACGGGGGAACGCTGGAACCGTTCTACGGCGATTTCGCCGGCGTTGAAGTTTCCACAATTGCGAAAGCCGCGGGACCGCAGGAGATGATTGCGGATAATTTCCGGTTCTCCTGCCGCAGCGAATTCGAGCTTGTCTTGAATCCGCTGGAGGCGGAAGTTCTTGCGCGCAACGAAGCGGGAGCTCCCGTTCTGACGCGTTCGAAAGCGGGGAAAGGCACGGTCGTGTTCTGCGCGTTCGGGCTCGAAGCTTCACTGACCGAACAGCCGCGGGCATTTTCCGGGGAGTACTGGAAACTTTACGTGCTGGTTGCGGAGCTTGCCGGAGTGCGGCGGGCGGTGACGCGTACGAATCCGATGCTGACTCTTACCGAGCACCGGGCGGAAGACGGTTCGCTGCTGGTCTGTGCGGTAAACAATACGCCGTCCGAACTCCGCGATACGCTTTCCGCGCCGGGGTTGCGGTTTGAGGGAACGCTTGCCGGAACGGAGCAGACCTCTCCCGAAATCTCGCTTCCCGCCAACAGCGGATGCGTTCTGAAGTTTCTCTGAGTAAACATTTACGCAACTATTTTCTCTTTCCTTTTCTTGAAATTTCCGTTTCAGCGGCTACATTGTGACGGAAGAGAAAGGGAAAGAGATGAGAAACAGGATCACCATACAGGAATTTGCGGAGAAGACCGGAGTATCCATCGCAACGATCTCGCGCGCGTTCACGGGCAACGGACGGATCAGTCCGGAAACCCGGAAACGGATTCTGGAAGCGGCGGGGAAATACGGCTATTCCGCCGGCACGCGCAAGCTGAAATCCGAATGCGACATTCCGGAAATCGTCTTTTTCTATCCGGAGCTGTATTCGGGCGAGCCGGATTATTTCACGGCTGAAATCATCGTCAACATCAAACGTCATCTCGGCAACGACCATATCTTCACAGTAACTCCGTTTGACGAGAACGATGATCACATCATAGATTCCGCAAAGGTCCGGATGCTGAACGGGTCTGTCGCGGGCATCATCGTTGTCGCCGGTTCGCCCGGAGCGGAAAAACTTGCACAGACGGCCGACAGCTGTTCGGTTCCCTACGTTCTGATCGGCAGGATTCCCGGATTTGAATACAATACTGTCCTGCATGACAACGAATACGGCGCTTTTCTGGCGGGAAAATATTTTCGCGAAACGGGAC
>URNE01000436.1 GCA_900549045.1 uncultured bacterium
TGTTTGTCAAAAAGTTCCATTTTCAGTTTTTCTTTCCATATAATATTATCTGTTTTTTCAGAATTTCAACTTGAAAAACGCCCGAAACGCTTTTATTGTAATGAAATTTTTCCTGGGAGCCTGACATGCGATTCATTCTTCTGTTTTTTCTGACGTTTTCCTGTGCGTTCGGCGAAGAGATTTTTCTTCAGCCGGGAACCCCGCTGTTCCGCACATCGGAGCTTTCTCCGAAGCCGGACGGCATCGTTCCGGAACCGGGAGTCTATCTGGAAGCAACAGGAAAGAGTGTTGTGAAGCACTACGAGAAAAACGCGCTCGCATACCGCCTCGAAATGAAAGAGGTGCGTCTCAATCCGCAGACGACGGCATGGACGCTGAACGGGCTCGGAACAGAACTGCGCGACGGACGTTTTCTGCGCTACTTCCCGATCCGCGACGCGGGGCGGATGGCGTTCGGAGCGATTCTGGTTCTCGGAGCGGCGCTCTGCGCGCGCGGCTTTTTTGTGAAGCGCAATCTGTGGTATCCCGCGATCGCAATTCTGCTGTTGCAGTGGGGAATCATGCTCTACATCACCGGATGCGTGCCGGCACTCTATTCGCATCCGTTCGACGAAACAAGCTATTTCGCGGCGGCATACGACATCGCGCACGGTGTTTTCAACGCCCGGCAGTGGAGCTACACAATCGGCCTGCCCCTCCTCTACGTACCATTTATCTGGCTGACGGGAGCAAAGGAATTCTACGACATCGAAATCCCATACACGCTCTTCAACACATACCTGCTGGGACCGCTCTGTCTCGTCCTGCTCTATTTCATCCTGCGCAAGCTGACGCGGAGCGAGGCAAAGGCTTTCGGCGGAGTCGTCCTCTATCAGCTTATGAGCGTGTTCTATCAATACCAGGATCAGTGGATGCCGGACATGGCGGACTGGGCGCACAACATCTACAAATCCTTCTTCACGTTCCCGACGCTGGATTTTTCCTACAATCTCTACACGAAATACACGATTCTGCACTGCAATGCGCTCAGCGACACGCTTTCAACGCTGACCGTGTTCGGCTGCATCGCGCTCCTGCTCCATGCAAAAAACGGATGGAAGACTCTGGCCGGACTCTCGGTCCTGTTCGGCTACGCGTGCGTGGTACGCCTGAACAACATTTTCTTTGCTCCGCTTCTGGCGTTTCTTCTGATCTGCAACTGCCGGGAACGGCTGCACGACTGGAAGTCCGCCCTGCGCTTCCTCGGCACGGGAGCGGCCTGCTGGTTCGCCGTCGTCGCTTTGCAGCTGATCGTCAACCGGATTCAGTTCGGAGATTTCCTCCGCTTCCCGTACTGTCTGCATGACGAGGAGGTCTACAAGGGCTTCATGTGGAAAATTGTCCCGCACGGCCTCCGCTTCATTCTTTCAACGCTTTACGCATACTTTGCGCTCGGTCTGGCGGGACTCTGTCTGATGCGGGAGCGGCGGATGCGCACGGTGTTCGGGCTGTGGATTCTGCCGCTGTTCTTTTTCTTCGCGGGCTATCCGCAAATCGGGAACAACGTCGCGCGCTTTCTGCTGAGCGTCGTCATGGTTCTTCCCGCGTGCATCTTCTGCACCGAAAGCTTTGACAACGCCTCCCGGAAAGAACGCATTGCCGCAATGGCGGCGGTTCTTCTTCCGCTGGTGACTGCGGCGCCCTCGAACTACCTGTTCCCGCGTCTGCTTCAGTGGGATCTTCAGCAATACGCGCACGGATTCCTGACCGCCAATCTCCTGACGGTTCTTTCCGCGCTGATCTCCATCGCGCTGGCGGTGATTTTCCTGCGGAAGAAACGCGAAGAATTTCTGTTTGTAATGGTCTTTCTCGCGCTGTTCCTTCCAGGTTCCTGGCATCTGCTCGCGGCGGTTGCGGCAGGGCTCTTCCTCCGCGCCGTTTACGATGCATGCGCGGAGCTTCCGCCCGTCTTTACCGGAACGAAGGCGGCGGAGTAAAGCGGAACCGCCGCCCCGCGGAAACTCAGCGGGATTCCGTCAGCTCAAAGAAAACAGCCGGACCCTTCTGCAAAGCGGCCGTGTCGACCGCGATCTTTATGTTTTCCCCTTCCCGCACGACAGGGATGCGCTCCAGCCGGACGCCGTCCGCACGGAGAGAGTAGCAGACCAGCCGCTTCGGATTCTTCAGTTTCAGGTCATAGGAACCCGTCCGCATCAGGGCGGGGCCGCGCGAAAGAGAAACCAGCTTCGAGGGGTCCTGCCCGTCAACCTGCATGTCACGGTTGACGACGGTTGTCGCCAAAATCAGAACGATCCGTCCGGAAGAGTTCAGCGGACGTCCGTCGACCGAAGTCGCGGCGGCGAGAACATCAGCTGTTGTTTTTTCCACGCGGAACGCGGAGAGTTCCGCCCGGCTTCCGGCGGGAAGCGCGACGGCCTGCGACCTGGGAGTATCGACCTGAATCCGGCGGGCCGGTGCATCAAGGGTGATCTCTCCCGTATCCGACTGGAAGATTCCGCGTGAAACATCGGTTCTGTTCTCCGCGTTCAAAATACCTTTTCTCCGAAGCTGTTCCACACAATCCTTCAGCGGGAACGTATCGTCGGCGGATGCGGAAACGCTC
>URNE01000437.1 GCA_900549045.1 uncultured bacterium
GAAGCGCGGGGAAATTTCAAATTCGCACTTGATAATTCCGCATTTCGGTATATAATTCCAGAAAACATTCAAGGAGTTGCAGTCATGAAACTTGCGGTCGTCGGCGGAAGCGGACTTTACGGAATCAATCATTTCAATGTGCGGAACAGCGGGTATGCGGAAACTCCGTTCGGCAGAACCCAGTCGCAGCTGCTCGAAGGCGAGCTGAACGGGCATGAAGTCGTGTTTCTGGCGCGTCACGGCGAACATCACCAGATCGCGCCGCATGAGCTGAACCACCGGGCGAACATCTATGCGCTGAAGCAGCTCGGAGTCACGCACATCCTGAGCATGTCGGCCGTCGGGAGCCTGCGTGAGGATTACGCTCCGCGCGACGTCGTGATTGTCGATCAGTATTTTGACCGCACGACCAGGCACACGCCGAACTCTTTCTTCGACGAGGGGATCGTCGCTCACATCAGCTTCGCAAAACCGGTCTGTCCGGAACTCTCCGCGCTCGCCTGCCGGGCGGCGGAAGATGCGATTCTGCGTCAGGAAACCGCACATCATCCGAAGGTGCACATGGGCGGAACCTACGTCAATATCGACGGTCCCGCATTCTCGACGATGGCGGAATCCCATATCTACCGTCAGTGGGGGCTGGATGTAATCGGCATGACGAATCTGCCCGAGGCGAAGCTCGCCCGTGAAGCCGGAATCTGCTATTCCACGGTTGCGATGGTCACCGATTACGATTGCTGGCACGATGAATTCGAATCCGTTTCCGTGGAGCTTGTGATTGAGAATCTGAATGCGAATATCCGCCTTGCCAAAGAAATCGTTACGCTCGTCGCGGAAGGGTTCTCCTCGCTCAAGCACGAATGCGCCTGTTCGCATGCGCTGGATTATGCGATCATCACGCACAAAGAGGGCATTCCGGAACCGAAACTGCATCAGCTGACTCCGATTATCGGCAAACGCCTCGGCTGATTCCGCATGAAAAACCGCATCTTTCTGATCTGTGCCGTGCTTCTTCCCGTGCTTCTGCTGGGAGGGCTGCGCGCGGCATTCACGCCCGCCGGAACCGAGACGTCGGAAGACGCTTTCTGGCATGTCGCCGCCGGACGCCGTTCTTTCGGGGAGATGCTATCGAAAAAATTCCCGCTGACTCTCTCCGTCTGGCGGGATCACTACGCTGACAAAGAACTGCTCTTTCATGTTCTGCTGAAAGCATACGGCGGAGTCAAGAGTTTGCTCCATTCTCCGCTGGAGCCGCCGTTTACGGGGGCGTCGTGCGTGTTCATGCTGCTGTTCTTTGCGTTGTTCGCTGCGGCTGCATATTCGCTCGGCATTGCCCCGCCGAAAATCCTGCTGGCTTCACTGGTCTGTGCGCTTCTGATTCCGAACTTCACCTACCGTCTGATGATGCTGCGTCCGCACGTTTTCTCGATGGCTCTGATGATGGGGGCCGTTGCGCTGCTTGCGCGCGGACCTGCGCGGAAAAGTGTGCGGATCGGAATGTTTGCGCTCGGTTTTTTCTACGCATGGAGCTATTCGAGTCCGCATCTGGTCTGTGTTACGGCGTTTCTGTTCGGACTCGGCTGGTTCATGCGTGAGCGATGGAAGGCGTTCCAGCCGTTTCTCTGTTCCGCAGCCGGAGTGTTTTGCGGACTTCTGATTCATCCGCAGAGTCCGAACACCTTTTATGTTTGGAAGGTTCAGGCGCTGGATGCACTCTTTGCGCCGATTGCCGGACGCGTAATTGATCTGCCGTTTGCACAGGAGCTTCTTCCGCCGCGCTTTTTGTGGATTCTGATGGCATTGCCCGCGGTGGCTGCGGCATATTTCTGTCTGATGGCGCTGATCCGGATGCTGGAAACCCGCGGTTTGCGGGAGATTCCTCCGAATCTGCTTTCCCTTCTGCTCTGTTCGCTGTTCTGGACGGCGGTCATGTGCACGGTTTCGGTCCGTCCGGTGGAATATGCGGTCCCGATGCTCTGCCTTGCCGGGTTTGTCCTGATGGATCATGTTCAGCGGGAACAGCTTTTCCGCTGGAATCCGCGCGTTTCATGGATTCTTCCATTGCTTTTGATTATCTTCGGCGGAGCATATACGCTCTCCAATTGTGCGGAAAATCTTCGGCACTGGTGCAATCCCGCGCCGACGGAACTGGCAAAAGCTCTGCGGAACGCCGTTCCAGCCGGAAACCGCGTGGTGAACATTATCTGGAGCGATTTCCCGTATCTTTCGTTTGCCGCGCCGGAATATGAATACACCTGGGCGCTGGATCCGATGTTCGCTTACGCCGTCGCCCCGGAACGGACTGCGGAGCTTGGACAGTTCGGGCGGAATGGAAAGCGTCAGCCGCCGGAACGTCTTGGGGGGCTGCTGGACGCCGATTACGCGGTTGTCCTTTTTGAGAAAAATCCCTGCGGACAGTTTTTGGAGCGCAGTTGCGGCTGGCGTCCGGTTTACAAGGGGGCTGACGGCTGGCTGTTCCGTCTCCGCTGACATAAAATGTTGTAAAAAAGCGGTGAAATGCTGCGTTGCGCTCTTGTTTTTTGCTGCGGAATAAGCTCTTTGGTGCATTCCAGACCGGAGATTCCGTCGTGAATGCC
>URNE01000438.1 GCA_900549045.1 uncultured bacterium
TTGAAACCAGATTATACAGCTCGCTCGTCAAAGTAATGCAGCGCACGGCTCCGACGGAGGGAATGGCTCTGAATTCCGCGACGGTGCTGCGCGGCGAAGTTTTCTCGTTCCAGGTCGCCTACAGGGCGGACCTCGGAGATGAAATCCTTGCCCTCAAACATGTTTCCAGGCTGCGCGATATTCAGATCCGCTCCGTGGAATGCGTTCCCGTGCGCAGTCTCGGGGGAGCGGAACGGGATCCCGATTCCCTGCTCAAAGAGCCGGGGCTGATGCCCGATATTCTCGGCGATCTGCCGACTCCGTTCATCGTTCCGCAGCACCTCTGGCGTTCCCTGTGGGTCACCGTGCGCGTTCCCGCAAAAACAAATCTCCGGGAATGCGAAATTTCTCTGGAGTTCAAAACAAAAGAGAACGGAACTGTCCGGACGGAACCGCTGAAACTGGAAATCCTCCCCGCAGCTCTGCCGCCGCAGAAGCTGATCCATACAGAATGGTTTCATACCGACTGTCTGGCAAGCTATTACGGCGTGGAGGTGTTCAGCGAAGAGTACTGGTATCTGGTCGAAACGTTTCTGCGCAACGCCGTGGACCATGGCGTCAACATGGTGCTGACTCCGGTGTTCACTCCGCCGCTCGATACGCAAGTCGGGGAGGAGCGTCCGACTGTTCAGCTGGTTGACGTCAAAGTGACGGAGAGCGGTTACGAGTTCGATTTCGACAAACTCGCCCGCTGGATTGCGCTTGCCCGGGCGGCGGGAATCCGGCATTTTGAAATTTCACATCTCGCGACGCAGTGGGGCGCGGAAAAAACTCCGAAGATCATGGCGGATGTCAACGGTGAACAGAAGCGGATTTTCGGCTGGGACGTCCGCTCGGATTCTCCGAAATACCGCAAATTCCTTGCCGCCTTTCTGCCGGAACTCGTCGACTTTCTCTCTGTCGCAGGCGTGGCGGAAAACTGCTGGTTCCACACGTCCGACGAACCGGAGGGCAAACATCTGGAGAGCTATTGCAGGATCGCGGAGCTCATCCGCAAGTACACGCCCGGATTCAAACACATCGACGCGCTTTCCGAAGTCGAATTTTACGAGAAGGGTGTCGTCGAAATTCCGGTCTCGTGCATCGACCGCACGATGAATTTCATCCGCGCCGGCGTGAAGAATCCGTGGACCTATTACTGCTGCTGTCCGGCGAACGGTTACACAAGCCGTTTCATTCATCTTCCCTCCGCGGTGACGCGCGCGCTCGGCATTCAGCTTTTCCGCTATGGAATCGCCGGATTCCTGCACTGGGGATTCAATTTCTACTTCTCACGTCTTTCCCGCAAGCCGGTTGATCCGTTCCAGGTGGTCGACGCAGATTACGGGTTCCCGGACGGCGACTCTTTCATCGTCTATCCCGGTCCCGAGTGCGAACCGCTGGATTCGATCCGCAACGAACTGATGCGCGAAGCTCTTCAGGATCAGCGCGCGCTGGAACTGCTCGCGCGTCTGACCTCCCGCGAGGAGGCTTGCGCCGTGCTCGACCGTGCGTGCGGCGGAACCCTGACTTTCACGGAATTCCCCCGCACCGAATCCGCTCTTCGCGCCGTCCGCTCCGCCGTCAACGACGCCATCCGGGACGCGCTGAAGTAAGGGAAAATGCTGTTTTAATCTTTTCTGTTCCGGTTCCGGTATTCCGCGGGCGGCATGTCGAAATGACGTTTGAAGGCGCGGTAGAAACTCTCGATGTTCTGGAATCCGGCGTCGGTGCAGATCTGCCGGATGTCTGTCTCCGTGCTGCTCAGGGCGAAGGCGGCCCGCTCCAGACGCGTGTTCAGATGAAACTGGTAGGGGGTGACGCCGAACTCTTTTTTGAACAGACTGTTGAGATACGCCGGACTGTATCCGGCGCGGCGGCAGATATTTTTCCAGTTTGTGTAAATGCAGTCGGGATGTGCGAGCAGGTCGCGGGTTTCCAGAAGGTTGTGATGCGATATCTCCGTTTCTCCGCCTCGCGAACTGCTGCGGAGGAGGTTCCATTCGATCGCGGAGAAAAGATAGTTCCGGAGTTCCGCGAGATGACGTCCTTCGGAAAAGGCGTCGAGAGCCTCCTCCACGAACGGATCGAGTCCGGATTTGTTCACCCATGCGCCGATGTGCGGGAGGGGATGTTTCGCCGGATCATATCCGGAAAATGCGATCAGCAGGGCGCGGTAGGGATGCTTGTCCGGGAAATCGTGAATGGTTTCCATTCCTTCGGATTGCGCGAAAAGCGCGCCGCGCCGGTAAGTTTTTCCCTCGTAGAAGACGACGCCCCCGAGCAGAAGTTCCGCATAGAGACATCCTTTCGGGATGATGGTTGAATTGAAATCGCGGTCGCGCGGCGCACGAAAATAATAAACGATGTCGAGTTTCAGCTCATCCATGTGAAAGGGCGCTCCGGTTGAATGGTTGAATTTGTCAGCGGGATAATATAATTCGGGGGCCGGAGAAAATCAATACCGCTTCGTGAAAAATGTTTTCGGCGCTTTTCTTTAACAGTTATTTATATTTTTCTCCTCAAATAGTAGTTCTTGTCAATAGACAATTTCGCGTTTATGGTGTATAATTATAGA
>URNE01000439.1 GCA_900549045.1 uncultured bacterium
TTTCATTTTATATTTTTTTTTGCTTATTGTTTTTTCTGCGGGGCGACTTTGTAGTCTTCATATTGACTTAATATCGTATTGACATAAGATAGAGTGGATGAGATTGTGATGCGTTCGCGGACGTCGCCGTTTTTGTCGACCGGTTTCCATGCGTTCGCGCGCTTGATTCCCGCATTGTATTCGCAAAGCGCGAGCGCCAGACCGTCCTTGTAATCCGCCCAGCGGCGGATGGCGTTGCCCAGATACCAGGTGCCGATTTCAATATTGAGACGCGGAGCAAAGAGCGCGCCCCGGCTCGGAACGGGAACACGGAAGCGCTTCGCCCAGTCGACGACGGCCTGATCGGGCATGATCTGCATCAGCCCGATCTCGCCCGCTTTTCCGCGGGCGTAAGGCCGGAACCGGCTTTCGCGCCAGATCACAGCCTTGACCAGAGCCGGGTCAACGGCGTAGCGTTCCGAGGTTTCGAGGATGATGTCGTCATAGGCATCCCTCGAAACCTGGTATTCGCGAATAAGCGAAGTGATTTTCCAAGCCCCGAAAGCGGCGAAAAGCGCCGCCGCCGATACCAGGATCAGGATCAGCGTATGCGATTTCTGAGAATGCCTTCTGCTGTATCTCCGGGGCATTGGAAACCTTTCGTTTATTCCGGTTTCGCCGCAAGCTGCGCAGCCTCTTCAGCAGCGCGGATGCGGGCAGCGTCGGCCATGAGCTTCTTGTACGTTTCTTCGTATTTGAGTTCATGCGGCAGGGGGACGATGCGCAGTTCGCGAAGCTGTTTCATATCGACTTCGGAAGGAGCGTTCATCATCAGGTCCTGCGCCTGCTGGTTGAACGGGAACGCAATGACTTCGCGGATGTTCGGGGAGTCGGTCAGCAGCATGACCATGCGGTCGATTCCGGGAGCCACGCCCGCGTGAGGGGGCGCGCCGAGCTTGAACGCCTTGATCATTCCGCCGAACTTGCTGTCCACGACTTCGCGGCTGTAGCCGGTCATTTCGAACGCCTTGTACATCAGTTCCGGCATGTGGTTTCGAACCGCACCGGAGGAGAGCTCGATGCCGTTGCAGACAATGTCGTACTGATACGCGAGGATGTCAAGCGGCTGCTTGTTGAGCAGCGCATCCATTCCGCCCTGCGGCATGGAGAACGGGTTGTGCGAGAAGATGATCGCGCCGGTCTCTTCGTCCTTCTCGAAGAACGGGAAATCGACAATCCAGCAGAAATTGAACACGTCCGGATCAATGAGGTTCAGGCGTTCCGCGAATTTTGCGCGGACCTTTCCGCCGAGTTCGTTGGCTTTCGCGCGGGAATCGCACATGAAGAACAGAGCGTCGCCGTTTTCGATTTCCGCAATCTTCGCGAGTTCAACCAGCTCTTCGGGCTTGAGGAACTTCGCGATAGGTCCTTTGATCTCGCCTTCTTTGGTCCACATGATGTAGCCGAGACCTTTTGCGCCGTTCTCCTTCGCGAAAGCCTCCATTTTATCGTAGAAGGTGCGGGGCTGGACGCCGACGACGCCGGGGACGCGCATGCCTTTGACCACGCCGCCGCTGGCGACGGTCGAAGCGAACGCCTTGAATCCGGCGTTGCGGAAGAATTCGGAGAGGTCGATCATGAACAGCGGGTTGCGGAGGTCCGGCTTGTCGGAGCCGTATTTCTCCATCGCCTCGCGGAACGGAATGCGCGGGAACGGAGCCTGAGCAACCTTCTTCGTCGAGTATTTGTTGAAGACGGCCATCAGCAGATCTTCGCAGACCTTGAAGACGTCTTCCTGCGTCGCAAAGCTCATCTCAATGTCGAGCTGGTAAAATTCACCGGGGGAACGGTCGGCGCGGGCGTCCTCATCGCGGAAACAGGGCGCGACCTGGAAGTACTTGTCGAATCCGGCGACCATGAGCAGCTGCTTGAACTGCTGGGGGCTCTGCGGGAGAGCGTAGAACTGTCCCGGATGAACGCGGCTCGGAACGAGGTAGTCGCGCGCGCCTTCGGGGGAGCTGCTGGTGAGAATCGGGGTCTGGTATTCGTTGAAGCCCATTTCCCACATTTTCTCGCGGATGGTCTGAATGACTTTGGAGCGGAGCACGATGTTGTTGTGCAGTTCATCGCGGCGCAGATCGAGGAAGCGGTATTCAAGGCGGAGCGCCTCGGGCGCCTGCTCGTCCTTCGCGACCTGGAACGGAATCTGATCGGTTTCGCCGAGGACTTCCATTTCCTCTGCAACAAGTTCAATCTCACCTGTCGAGAGTTTCGGATTGACCGTTTCCGGGGTTCTGGCAACGACCGTTCCGGTGAAGGAGACAACCGTTTCCACGCGCCATTTTTCCAGTTCCTGATAGAAATCCATCTTCGGATTGACCACGATCTGGGTCTTTCCGTAGTGGTCGCGCAAATCGATGAAGATCACGCCGCCGTGGTCGCGCACGCTGTGAATCCAGCCTGCAAGTTTCGCTTTCTGTCCGACATCGGACTTTCTGAGTCCGCCGCATGTCTGCGTTCTGAATGTTTCCATTTTTACTCCATGTTAGATGCAAATCTACATATTCAGGCATAATATAGCACACATTTCAAAAAAAAACTCTCTGAAACAAAAA
>URNE01000440.1 GCA_900549045.1 uncultured bacterium
CTTGCGGAAAAACTGTGGAAATCACCTGGGAAAGCCAATGGAAAGAAATTACGTCCATCAATAAGCCGTGGGCGGGAATCAAGTTCATGCTGATGTATAAAAAAGCTGATGGTTCCATGATTTATGCAGGCTGTTTCCCGAATGAAAAAGTTCAAACTACGTAAGGCTGGCAGATCTTCCGCAAAACACTGAAGATTCCGGCAGAAATTCAAAAACCGCAGCTTGTCCTCGGACTGCAGGGAGATTCCGGTGAAATTGAATTTCGAAACATTCAGATTACAACCAAAGAGAACCGCTGATGAAAAAACTTTTTCTTGCATTATGTGCAGTCCTTCCGGCCGGAGCTCTTTCCGCAGGAGACATTTTATTCAACAGTTCTTTTGAACTGGGAACGGAAGGTTTTGCCATCCGCCGTTTCCTGACGGAAGACACAAATCCGAAACTCACTTTTACACCGTGGAAGCTGGATGCCGGACGAACGGGGAAATACTCCTTGAAAGTCGAAAACCCGTTTAAAGAACGCACGGAAATCGTATCTGTGGAATTCCCGTTGAAAAAGCAGGAGCTCTGGCGTTTCTCCATGTGGGTGAAAGCCGACGCCGAAAATCGGCTTGTAAATGCCGATCTGCTTACAATCGACCAGAAATGGGTATCATCCAACAAGCAGTTCCGCGCGGGAAAAGAATGGAAACAGATTTCCATGGATGTGACAACGCAGGTTGATGGATTTTATCATATCTGTCTCTCGATCGGTCAGCAGAAAGGCACACTGTGGTTTGATGATTTGAAACTGGAAAGAATCGGCGTTGTAGCTTCGCAGGAGGCGGCTCTCGACACCTCCGTAGTTTCCAAAGAGCTGTATCATCTTGAAGACGGCTCCGCCGAACTGGAACTGAAAGTCTGGAACCGTTCAAAACAAAAAATCGAACGGGAACTGACCGTGCGCGGGATTGCGGATTACAGCGGAGATGAACTGTTCCGCAAGACTTTTACGGTAACGCTGAATCCGGGAGAAACTCTCTCGCAAAAATTCACGGAAAGACTGCAGCGCTATGGCTGTGTCCGCATTGAAACAACCGGAAAAGACGTTCATGATTTTCCCGGCTGGTTTGCTGTAATCGGGCGTTACGTTCCCGGCAAAGTGGATGTGCGGAAAGATGCGGTCATCTCGTTTGATATGGAACCTCTCATGCGCAAACCGCCGGTCATCCGCCGTCCGTGGGCCCGCGGTTTCGGAACGGGTGTTTCGGAACGGTATGCTTTGGTTGCAAAGACCGGCTGCCGCATGATCCGCGACCACTGGACAGCCGCATGGGGATACATCGAAGAAAAACGGGGAGTCTTCGACTTTTCCACCGTTGATCAGATCTATGAACTATGTGAAAAAAACAATTTTGTTTTCTTCCCGATTGTCCGTGGAGATTTTATCGAAGGACATCATCCCTGGCAGCTTCCGCGCTGGCCGAAATGGGTTCAGCCGTTATGCGTCCGGGAAAAGAACGATCCGCCCAACGTCCTGTCGGCACATCGCGGCAAAATTCTGCTTCCTCCGCTCGACCTGTGGGGCAAGTTCATCTACAAGTTCACGGAACACATGAAAGGGAAAAAATGCATTTTTGAAATCAACAATGAACCGAATCTGTACCTGAGTCCCGAGAATTACGTCACCTATCTCGCGGAAGCCAGCAAACAGATCAGGAAGGCGGATCCGGAGCGCTACATCGTCGGATTCTGCATCTCGAGCGACTTTGCACAGTCGACATCCGACTGGACAAAGGAGATCGTAAAGCTGGATGCGCTGAAATATGCGGATGCACTGAGTTTTCATCCCTATTTCTCCCGTCAGCTTGGCTCGCCCAACCCTGCAGACAAAGATATTGCCGGACTGCGCGAAACCCTCGGGAAGAAAGATTATCCGATTTGGAACACAGAGCTGTACTATCTTTTCGATCCGCCCAAAGACGCACATTACGATGGGCGCCAGCAAGAACAGATTCAGCCGCATCACTTTGTCAGCAGATTCCTGATAGACATCGGAGAGGGAGTCACGCAATCCAACTGTCTTGGCGAACCTCAGCTTTGGAAACGGCGCCATACGAATCATATCTATGACACGATCTCCTCCTTAACGACCTTGACTCCATCAGACATATTTGTCGTCTGCAATTCTCTCGCCCGCCTTTTCGAAGCGGCAAAGCCGGTTCAGAAAATCCGGCTTCCGCATGATACGATCTGCTATGTTTTCCGCAAAGACAAACAGCTGATTGCCGGCCTTTGGAATTACGGGCACAGAAAAGGCGTTCACGCAAACTTCAACGGCTTTGAAGTGATGGATGTCTTCGGCAATCCGCTTGCCGCAGCAAACCTTCCCGTTACAGAATCCGTGCTTTATCTGAAGCAGGGGAATATGTCTGAAACGGAATTCATCAAGCGTCTGAAAGGTCTCTCTCTGCAGCTGGAATGTCCCGTTGAAGTTTCCGGGTATTCCAGAGCTTTTAACGGTTCTGTTGCAGTCGGACTTTCCAATTATACAAAAACTCCGGCCGAAGTTCTGCTTTTCAGCGGTTCTGCAGTAAACGAACAAACC
>URNE01000441.1 GCA_900549045.1 uncultured bacterium
GTGATGATGAATCACCCGCCAATGGAAATTGACCCTTTTTTTCTGCCGGTATGAGTTTTCGGATTTATATCGGCAGTTTTTTTATATCTGCTCCATCGAATACGCGCCCTCCTTGAGCTCTCTGCCACTCCATTCAACTGTGCATCCGTAAGGGACGGATAAATCAAAAACACGTTTGCCGCATGCAGTCCTCCATCCCCAGCGGAGAACTCCGCGCGGAGTTGAAAGCGCGATCGACAAATCTGCAACCTCATCCGGAACAAACGGGGCAAGACGGAATTTTCTTCCGCCCGGCTCCAGCGTTTCGAGTCCGCCGAGCCCGCGAATCAGCCATGACGCCATCGGCCCCGCAAGCGCGGCATGATTCAGCGTCCCCCGCGAAAAATCCCACCATTCCGGAGCCGTCGTCAACCCGTTCTCCACCCAATTCCGCCAAGTCTGCGGACGCGGACTGCGGATCAGCTTCCATGCGGTTTCATGCGCATTCCACGCCGTCAGCAGTTCCATCAGCGGACGCGTCGCCAGATAGCCGGTCGGCACACACTCCCGTTCATTCAAATGATTCAGAACAAAATCCCGCACCTCCGCCGAATCCGAAACACCGTATGCAAGAGCAAGAACCGTTTCGGCAATGCTTCCGTTTCCGTAAAGACCGTCCGGACGTTTGAGTTTTTGAAGCGCGGCGTTCTTTCTTTCGCGGGCAGTCTCCATGCGCCGCGTCTCCTCCTTTTCTCCGAGAATCTCCGCGAACTCCCGCTGCAGCTGGAACGAACGCAGCGCAAAGATATTTTCCAGAAACTCCGGCGATGCGCTCTGCAAACCGGTATGATCATTGTAAAGAATATGTCCGCGCGAAAGACCGTCCGGTCCGGCAGCGCGTTCCAGAAAACCGCACCAGCGCGAAAAAGCGGGAAATACCGTCTGCAAAAGCGCCGGATCGCCGTTCGCCCTCCAAGTGTCGAAAGCGACCTGCAGAAACCCGGTTATCCACGGAATATCAGGAGCGCAGAGGACATCCGGAGCGGGAACGATATAAGGGATCGAACCATCCGGGAACTGGCTGTCCGCCATGTCGCGCATCCATTTTTCCATAAAAAGCTCCATGTTGAAAAACAGATTCAGCGCGTCTGAAATCGAGGCGGCGTCCGCCGGCCATCCCTGCCGTTCCCGACTCGGACAATCCGTGCAAACCGACATCAGATTCGAACGGAATGAGTTTTCCGCCAGATGAAACAGATGCATGAGCAGAGGATCGGATGTTTTGAAATCCAAAGTTTTCCCGACCTCCGAACAGACCGCGCGGGCGGTCACATCGCCCGCTCTGAACGGCTCCGGAGCATTCGCGATTTCCATATAGCGGAATCCGTGGTTGGCAAATTCCGGTTCATACCATTCATCCCCGCTCCCGCGCTTGATGTAGAGATCCTCATGAACGCTCAGCATTCCCTGCGCGGAAAGAGTTGTGGAAAAATCCGGCGTTCCATCCGGAAAAAGCCGTTCTGCAAAGCGGATCCGCACAGCATCGCCGCGTTTTCCCCCGTGGAAACGGATGCGCTCATGTCCATTCAAATTCCGCCCGAAATCCGCAACGACCGTGCCGTCCGCCGTTCTCCGGAACTCCACAGGGGAAAGTTCTTCAAAGACCTTCACGGACTGCATTTGAGCGGAAAGCTTCTCCGGAGCATACCCGTTATACTGGATCTCCCTCCAGTTTTCCGCATGAAAACCGGGAGAATCCCAGCCGCGAAGCTCCGCTCGGGCATCATAGATTTCCCCTTTTCCTCCGAATTCGTAGATTTCCGGACGCCAGAGACGGCTCAGCGGACCGCCGTTTTTCAAAAGGAGACATCCTGGACCGGAAAGTACCCGCTGGCTGGAACCGTCCGCGAACTCCAGAAAAATTTCAAATGAAATTCTGTTTGAAGCAAACGCAACTCCGAACGCATTTTCTCCTTTCCGGAGCATCGGCAGAATATCCCACGTGCGGTAAAGAGCGCATCCCGGAGCGATCTGTCCCGGATTCATGAAATCCTCTCCGACCTTCCGGCCGTTCAACCGCGGATGATACAGATTCATGCGGAGCGTGTCGTTTCCCGAAAAACCGTTCGTTGAAGCGACATAGAGCCGGGCACGCGCAATCGGCTTTTCAGGAATGGAGAACTCGCAGCGAAGATAATTCAGAGTCCGCTGCTCCGGCGGAATATGCGGCCAGTCGTATGCAACCCATCCGGCGTTCCATCCGGCAACGGAGAAAAACCCCGTCTCAAACTGCGCCTCTTCGCTCCGCTCCCAGCCTTTTTCCGTGCGGACGGCAACACGCCATGAGTATTTTTTCTGCGGAAGCAAAGGAGTTCCGGCATATGCAACGGGCATATTTCCCGGAGCGAATTCTCCGGAATCCCACTCTCCGCACTGGATGCGGCACGCCAGCGGAACCGTCTTCACCTTCCAGGAAAAACGCGGATACGGCGCATCAATTCCGAGCGGAGCCGCCAGGTGCTCGCAGCGGAGTTCGTAAATTGCATTACTCATGGCGTTTATTTCTCTTATTTTAAAATCAGTTTTCCAAAGTTCCGGATATC
>URNE01000442.1 GCA_900549045.1 uncultured bacterium
GTTATGCCGTGAGCGCGGATTCGTGCTTAAACAGATAACCCATAACAAGGGAGAACAGGCAATGGAGTTTTACAACGTCAAGAAGAGAACGAAAGTTGAAATCGCCGAAAAGAAATGCGAAAAGGTCGTCTACAAGAGAGAGACCGCCAAGGGCGTGCAGGAACGCTATGCCGTCAAAGCTGTCGATGACGACGGAACTCATCTGACGAAGTTCGTCAGCAAGGATGCCTACGGCAAGCTGAAATGCCCCGTTGCGAAGTGATTTTCGTTCCGAGTTCTGCCCCGTTCCAAGTGAACGGGGTTATTTTTTTTCTGAAAAGAGGTTTTTATGGCAGACATTCGCTGGATTGATTTCCGTTCCATCGGCATAGAGGGGCAGGCATGGCAGGATATGCCGCATGAATCCGTCTACGACAGATTCCCTGCAGAATTCAAAGGCAGACTTGCGGAAGGCGTCTGGGGAAATTCTCATTCCACAACCGGAATGTGCATCTCGTTTATCACCGATTCCCCCGTCATTTATATCCGCAGGGAATTTGCGGAAGCGCAGCTGGAAGAACACAATTTCAACAACTGTTCGTTCAGCGGATTCGATCTTTACGCGGAGGACCGTCCGGGCAAGTTCCGCTGGGTCGCCACCACCTCGCACCGCCACGGAAACGATTCGGAATATCCGCTGACGCTGGATCCGATCCGCGGCAGACACCGCTACCGTCTTTATCTTCCCTGCCGCAACCAGCTGCTGAAGGCGGAGCTCGGAATTGCTCCGGACGCCATGTTCGAGGCCGTCGCGCCGCGTCCGGAAACGGAAGCTCTGGTTTATTACGGTTCGTCAATTGTGCATGGAGCCTATTCTTCGCATGCCGGACTCTGTCATCCCGCGTGGCTGGCGCGGAAACTGAATATTCCGAGTTACAATTTCGGATTTTCCGGAGCTGCGCGCATGGAGCTGGAACTTGCGGAGATTTTTGCCACTCTGAATCCCGCTGTGTACATTATCGACGCTATGCCGAATATGTGTCTTGACCAGATCCGCACGAATGCGAAGCCGTTCCTGAAGCGTCTCCGCGAGCTGCGTCCCCACACACCGATTCTGCTGATGGAAGACGCCCCGAAGACGAACGGCTGGTTTTTCCGCGAGAAACTTGAGGACAACCGCCGCCGCTGGAATGCGATGCGCAAGGTTTACCGCGAACTCCGCGAAGAGGGCGAGCGGCACATGGCATATCTGAAGGGCAACACGCTTTTCGGCACGGACAATGAAGCCACGATTGACGGCATACATCCGAGCGATCTTGGCTATGTCCGGATGGTCGAGCGGATTCTCCCCGTTCTGAAGAAGCTGCTGAAATCCCGCGGCTGATTCCGTCTGCATGCCGCTTGAAAAACTTCCGGCGGCGTGCTGCATTGCGAACCGGACGCTGACGGGGCGGATGTACGAAGAAGTGCAAATTTTTTCTGAAATCCATGCTTCCCGTGTTGAATTTGCGGGGAAAAAAAGTATATTCCCTTGCAGAAGAAAATTTTTAACAAGGAGTCGGATTTCAAATGAACGTTTCGGATGCAACCCCGCACAGCAGGGTCTGGCTGGAAATCAATCTCGATACGATCGAACGGAATTTCAAACACATTCAGGAGGCGGTCAAGCCGCTCCAGGTGCTCGCGGTGCTCAAGGCGAACGCATATGGACTCGGAGTCGAAAAAATCGCGGAACGGCTCGACCGTGCGGGCGCGGCTGGTTTCTGCGTTGCGGAACTCAAGGAGGCGCTGCCGCTCGTCAAGTTCGGAAAACCCGTCCAGATCCTCGGCGCGGTCCTGGATTATGAAATCGCTCCCGCCGTCGCAAATCATATCATCCTCGGCATCACCGATGTGAATATCGCGCGGAAAATCAGCGCGGAATCCGTCCGGCAGAACGTGCGCACAGAAGTTCAGCTCAAAGTCGATACCGGAATGGGGCGTCTCGGCATTCTTGAAGACGACGTCCTGGCTGTCGCGAAAGAGGTTGTGAAGCTCCCGAACCTTGATCTCAAGGGTATTTACACTCATTTCCCGATTGCCTATCATGGCGCGGACCGCTACAGCTTTACGCAGACCGCGCGTTTCCTTTCCATCATCGAAAAGCTCGCAAAGCACGGAATCAACCTTGAAAAGCGCCACATCGCGAACAGCGATGCCATCAACAACTGTCCGTTTGCGACGGTTCCGCCGTTTACACATGTCCGTGCGGGAATCAACCTGCACGGGTCGTTCGACACCGAGGGACAGCGCGCGCTGAAGCTGGAGCCGGTTCTTTCGCTCAAAACGTATCTCGCCGCCGTCCGGATGCTTCCCGCCGGGCACACCATCGGATACGGCTGCACCTGCAAGCTCTTTGAAGACACCCGCGTCGGAACCATCGCGGCCGGCTATGCGGACGGGCTGCCGCTGAACCTTTCCAACCGCGGATATGTGATTGTCAAGGGGCGTCTCTGTCCGATTCTCGGACGCCTCTCAATGGATTATACGACCATGAAAGGTAACGGTTCTTTAAATCATCCCATGTTTGGCGCAAGTTCGCGTATGCTGCTTCAGGGG
>URNE01000443.1 GCA_900549045.1 uncultured bacterium
AGGGGCTTCAAAAGGAACAGCCCTGCCCGGACAGTCAGCGGAGATAAGGATTGAACGATTTCTCAATGCCGATCGTCGTGGATTCGCCGTGACCGGGGAAAACACGGAGATTTTCCGGAAGAACCAAAAGTTTCTCTCGGATTGATTCCATGATCGAATCATAATCGCCGCCGGGGAAATCCGTTCGGCCGATCGAACCGCTGAACAGCGTGTCGCCGCTGAACAGGGCGTTCAGGGACTTGAAATAGTAACAAACTCCACCGGGAGTGTGGCCGGGAGTCCGGATGATCGTGAAATCCATGTACTTCGGCGGCCAGACGGCCTGGGGAAGATTTTCCGCCGCAGGCAAAAACGGGGGAAGGGCATTCTCCGGGCTCGCGTAAAGAGGCTGGTCATCCGGCGGAACGTAAACCGAAGAAATTCCGAGTTTCTCCGCCAGCCCCCCTGCCCCGCTGATGTGGTCAACATGGGCGTGCGTCAGAAGAATCACAAACTCCTTCGCCGGAAAAAGTTTCGTGTTTTCATAGAGCTTCTCCGGCTCCGCGCCAGGATCTATGATGAAAAGAGGTCCGTCGTTACGCGGAAAAACATAATAGCAATTCGTTTCGTAGAGACCGACCGTCTCCACAAGAATTGTCGGTGCGGAATGCATTTTTTCAGCCATGACGGACCTCCCCTTCCCTGTTATTTCTGCGCGACTTTTTTCTGCCAGGAGTCTTTCAGCGCAACCGTGCGGTTGAAGACCGGCGCCTCCGGGGTCGAATCCTTGATATCCGGACAGAAGTAGCCGGTACGCTCAAACTGAACGGCGACACCGGGTTTTGCTTCGGCAAGCGCGGGTTCAATCATGCAGTCGACTTCCTTCAGAGAGTCCGGATTGAGATAATCGAGATAATTCTCGCCTTCCGGAATGTCGCCGACGTTCTCGATCGTGAAGAGGCGGTCGTAAAGACGCGCTTTCGCCTTCTTCGCGAATCTGGCGGAAAGCCAGTGGATTGTGCCTTTGACCTTGCGTCCGTCGGGGGCGTTGCCGCCGCGGGTTGCGGGGTCGTACGTGCAGTGAATCGTGGTGATATTGCCGTCCGCATCCTTCTCGACCGAAACGCAGGTGACAAGATAGGCATAACGGAGACGCACCTCTTTGCCCGGAGCGAGACGGTGGAACTGCCTGACCGGCTCCTCCATGAAGTCGGTGGACTCAATGTAAAGTTCTTTGGTGAACGGGACTTTGCGGGTTCCGGCGGCGGGATCTTCCGGGTTGTTGACGGCGTCCATTTCCTCCACAAGGTCTTCCGGATAGTTGTCGATCACCAGCTTGACAGGATTCATCACCGCCATGTAGCGGTTTGCGGTCTTGTTCAGTTCTTCGCGGATGCAGTAGTCCAGAAGAGCGACGTCCGTGAGGCTGTTGAACTTGGTGACGCCGACTTTTTCGCAGAAGTAGCGGATCGCGGAAGCGGGAACGCCGCGGCGGCGGTAAGCGCAGATGGTCGGCATGCGCGGATCATCCCAGTCGCTGACGTAGTGTTCCTTGACAAGCTGCAGGAGTTTGCGCTTGCTCATGACCGTATAGGTCAGATTCAAGCGTGCGAACTCGGTCTGCTGCGGATGATTCCTGACTTCAAGGACGTCGAGGAACCAGTCGTAAAGCGGACGGTGGATTTCAAATTCGAGTGTGCAGATGGAGTTCGTAATGCCTTCGATTGAGTCGGAAAGGCAATGCGCGAAGTCGTAAAGCGGATAGATGCACCATTTGTCGCCCGTCCGGTGGTGGTGCGCATGGCGGATGCGGTAAATGGCAGGGTCGCGCATGTGCATGTTCGGCGACGCCATATCGATTTTGGCGCGGAGAACGTATGTGCCGTCCGGGAATTCACCGTTTTTCATACGCTCGAAGAGCGCGAGGTTTTCCTCAACGGAACGGTCGCGGTTCGGGCTCGGCTTCCCGGGAACGGTCAGGGAACCTTTATAAGCCTTGAACTCCTCGTCGGAGAGGTCGCAGACGTAGGCTTTGCCGCGTTTGATCAGCTCCACCGCGTAGGCATAAAGCTTATCGAAATAGTCGGAAGCGTAAAAGAGGCGGTCGCCCCAGTCGCCGCCGAGCCAGCGGACGTCTTCGAGGATGGAATCGACGTATTCGGTGTCTTCTTTGGTCGGGTTCGTATCGTCGAGACGCATGTTGCACTGTCCGCCGTACTGTTTTGCCAGGCCGAAATTGAGGCAGATGGATTTCGCATGACCGATATGGAGATACCCGTTCGGTTCCGGCGGGAAACGGGTTACGACGCGTCCGCCGTGTCTGCCGGTTTTGAGATCGTTGTCGATGATCTCGGTGATGAAATTCGACGCAGTTTCAGTTGTTGCATCCATAAGTCTGGCAAGCTCCTTCAAAAGTTGAGTTGCCATAATATAAATGAATTTTTCCGGTTTTCCAGTCCTTTTGTTTATTTTCCTGTAAATTCGGTGCGAATCAGCTCTGCCGCGCGGGCGGAAAATGCTTCCGGAACGTTTTCTCCGCGCAGCAAAAGGGCGTTCAGTTCCAAAAATCCGGTTCCGCGCTCGCGGCGG
>URNE01000444.1 GCA_900549045.1 uncultured bacterium
TCCGCTGCTCCACGAGTACCCGGCCGTCCGTGCCCTGTTCCAGCACGATGGCCACAAAATCATAGGTCTGCGGATAATCGTCGCCGGTGGTCTGCTCGGTCTGCGCGCCCGGGAAATAAAATCCCGTCGTATAGGGCCGGTGGCGCAGCTTTTCCAGCTCGGCCTCGAGCGCCGGATCGAACGGCCTGCCCGCCAGCGCCCCGTCCAGCGCCATGCGGTAGGCGGGATGGGAGATTTCCACGTAAAGAATGCCGTCGCGCAGAAAACACGGCGATGTGTTGCGGGCGTTCACCCTGCCGACAATATCGATCCAGACCGAACGGATTTTGCCGAGCTGAATGACGGAACGCGGCAGAATCGTGCGCACCGCGCTGTCAAGCGCGTCGGAAATAGGAACGGGCGCGGCCTGACGCGCGGCGATTTCGGAACGGGCGCGTTCCACGCCGTACCAGTCGCGGCGGAGCCAGTCGAGCGTATCGTCCCGGGCCGGAAGCACAATGCACCTGCAAAGCAGCTAACGGTTCACATTCACGCCGAACGCGGCAACCGGAATCATGAGGGTATGCCACACCAGCAGAAACGGGGCGCAAAAGCCCTGCGCGGTATAGACGACACCCTTTTTCAGCCCGCCGGGGAAGGGCCAGCCGAACAGAACGAGCCCGATGCCGATCGGCAGTTTGAATATGTTCACCATATCCGGAAATATTTTCAGAGAGGCTTTTCCCATATTGGCAAGACCGCGGTAGACATACGGCGCGGCAATCTGGGCGGCTTTGATTGCTATCGGGGTCAAAATGGCGATTGTCACAGGGTCGATCGCCTGTGCCTCCGGAGTCGTGTGCGTAAAGAATCCGGTCAGCAGACCGGCGAACAAAATGATGAGACAGATTTTACGTGTCATAATTTCCCGTTTCCCAACTGAAAAGTTTCGATACCGGAATATATACCCTAAATTGAAACGTGCAAATACTTTTTCCGAAAAAATGATTAAAAAAAACGGGAATATCCCGATAAAAACGGAATATTCCCGAAAAGGATGCAGTTTTCAGCAAGCGGATCAGATGCCCTGATCGATCATCGCATTTGCAACCTTGCGGAAGCCTGCGATGTTCGCGCCGAGAACGTAGTTGTCCGGCTCACCGAATTCTTCAGCTGCGGCGCGTGCAGCATTGTGGATGCTGACCATGATGCCGTGGAGCTTCTGGTCGACTTCTTCGCGGGTCCAGCTGAGACGCATTGCGTTCTGGCTCATTTCGAGTCCGCTGGTGGCTACGCCGCCGGCATTGGAAGCCTTGCCGGGGGAGAAGAGAAGTCCGGCGCCCTGGATGATCTGGGTCGCTTCGAGCGTGGTCGGCATGTTCGCGCCTTCCGCAACGCACATGCAGCCGTTCTTGACCAGAGCTTTGGCGTCTTCGACGTCGAGTTCGTTCTGGGTTGCGCAGGGCATTGCGACGTCGCAGGCGACGAGCTGCCACGGACGCTGTCCTTCGGCATATTTGACGCTCTTGAATTCGTTGGCAACCTCTTTGATACGTCCGCGACGGACATTCTTGAGTTCCATGATGTAAGCGAGCTTCTCGGCGTCGAGCCCTTCTTCATCGACAATCGTGCCGTTGGAGTCGGAGAGGGACATGACTTTTCCGCCGAGCTGGGTGACCTTCTGCGCACAGTACTGAGCGACGTTTCCGGAACCGGAGATGAGGGCGCGCTTGCCTTCGAAGGAGGTGTTGCGGGTCTTGAGCATTTCGGTTGCGAAGTAGGCGTTGCCGTAACCTGTGGCTTCCGGACGGACAAGGCTTCCGCCCCAGTTCAGCCCCTTGCCGGTGAGAACGCTGTCATAGCTGTTGACGATGCGCTTGTACTGACCGAAGAGGTAGCCGATTTCGCGTCCGCCGACTCCGATGTCGCCGGCGGGAACGTCGGTGCTGGGGCCGATGTGGCGATAGAGTTCACGCATGAAGGACTGGCAGAACGCCATGACTTCGCGGTCGGATTTGCCCTTCGGGTCGAAGTTGGAGCCGCCTTTGCCGCCGCCCATCGGAAGGGTGGTGAGGGAGTTCTTGAAGATCTGTTCGAATCCGAGGAACTTCAGAATGCTGAGGTTCACGGACGGATGGAAGCGGAGGCCGCCCTTGTAGGGGCCGATTGCGCTGTTGAACTGAACGCGGTAGCCCTGATTGACCTGGATTTCGCCCTTGTCGTCAACCCAGGGAACCTGGAAGAGAACGGTGCGTTCCGGAACGACGATGCGTTCGAGAATTCTGTTCTTTTCATAACGGGAGTCTCTGTCGAGGAGCTTGCCGAGCGATTCGAAAACTTCGGTCACGCTCTGAATGAATTCCTTTTCCCACGGCGCGGTCTGCTTGATATTCTCAAGCACTCTCTGTGCATAGCTGTTCATGTTAACCTCTCTTTGAAAGTTTGCAACTATACAGTAATCTACAGTATCGTCAGAAAAAATTCAACATCCATCCCGAAAAAATTTGAATTTTGAATCTTACATTTTTGTTATACAAAATTGTAACTTTTTGAACGCAGCAAACTGA
>URNE01000445.1 GCA_900549045.1 uncultured bacterium
GGCTGCTCGCCCTCTGATCCGCCGGAGCCGCTGAACGGCAACCGCAGCTCGACTACTACAAGGACCGCGGATCCGTTGTCGTCCACAACGCATTCCCGAATCCGGCATGGGGCGCAGGTTTCAAACTCCAGCAGTACAACGGCAAATACAAGCCCATGAAGGATTTCGTCTTCGACGGAAGCGAACAGGAGGGACGCCTCACCACGGCGGACGGCGAACGCATTCCAGTGAAAATCCTGTGCACGAAAAAATCCCCGACCGAACTTCAGGCGAAACTCTCCGTGGAATCCGCTCAGCCGTTCTCCTGCGGAAGACTGATGTACGAACAGAGCATCCGCTATGAACCCGGAGTCGGAATCAAAGTCACCGTCAACGGCGAAACGTTCGATTACAGCAAACCGTTCGATCCGAAGAAACCGTACCAGAAAGTGATTCCCGTCCCGGCCGGAGAAACAGCAGCCGTCGTCGTCGACGCCCCGAACGCCTCGTGGACCATCACCGGCAAATTCGCCGTCATCCTCCAGGATCTGCGCAAATGGAAAGCCGATGTTCTCCAGCTGCGTCTGATGTTCACCCCGTATTCCGGCATGATTACGGAATCCTCACTCGAATTCAGCCTCGTTCTGAATCCAAAACAGTGAAACGACCCGGGGGAATGCGGAAACGTTCCCCCGCTGTGTTCAAACAAAAAAAGGCAGACAACGCTATGAACCTTCATTCTGACAAACACCCCGTTCCACTTCCCAAAAGGAAGTCCGCGGGATTTACCCTTATAGAGCTCCTCGTGGTAATCGCCATCATCGCAATCCTCGCCGGCATGCTTCTCCCCGCACTCAATTCGGCCCGTGAAAAGGGACGCGCCATCAGCTGCACAAGCAACATCAAGCAGGTTCTTCTCGACTTCCAGATGTACGCAGGCGACAACCAGGACATGTGGCCCGTCTATGGACCGACCGGCAGCATCACCTGGTCGCAAACCATTTATGGACTGGAATACATGCAGAAGAATCAATGGAAAGCCAAAACGTATACCTACTGTCCATCCAATATCCGCCCCGCATTTGATGCCGCGACCGGACGCCCGAACCATTACAACACTTACGGAGTGAAACTGCCCTTCAGCACTCCCTATGAACAAAAATACGCGGGAACGACAAAAGCGCCTTATCTTTATGACTCCGCATTGTGGGTTTTCCAAAACAACAAGGTAAAAAAGCCAAGCGAATATTTTTACATATGCGACAGCAACAGCGCTGGAACGGCAAGCATTCCTAAAGGGCAGAACTTCTATTACGTCAACCCCAACTCCCCGGAATACGGCATGGCGCTGATGCACCAGTCACGCGCAAACCTGGGCTTTGCAGACGGTCATGTCGGCACGGAAGGGCTCTCTCAGCTGCAAATCCGCATCAAAGACGGTGTCAGCAAGCCCGGCTTCCTCCACGACGCATACGGCAATCAGCTGTAATTTTCAAAAAAAATTTCTTTCCGGGGGTTGACAAATTCGCGCTTGTCGTATATAATATATACGTATAAGCAAAGGGATTTGCCATGACCCAGAAGGAAATAGCCAGAACACTGAACATTACGCAGGCGACCGTCTCCATGGCGCTGAAAGGCTCCGGACGGATTTCGCCCGCCGTGCGCGAAGCGGTATGCAGACTCGCGGCGGAGGCCGGGTATCAGCCGAATCTCGCGGGACAGATGCTGCGGAGGAAACGCGCAAATGTCATCGGCGCAATATTTCCGCGTCTGACAAACCTCTTCCATGCGGAACTCTTTCAGGAAATTCAGCAGTCGCTTCTGCCGCACGGCTTCATGCTCTACCTCGCCCCGGCGGGAAACTCCGGAGAACTCCACGAGGTCATCGGCAACCTCCGCAGAATGTGCGTCTCCGGCGTCATCGCCTTTGCTCCGGAAAATCTCGAACCGCTGACGGAACTTAAAAAATCCGGAATCGCCGTCGTTCTTTACGGAGGCGACCGCAGATTCGACGTCGGGCTCAGCCAAGTCCTCCCCGACCGCTATTCCGCTTCGCTTGAACTCATGTGCCGTCTGATCGCGTCCGGACGCCGGCACATCGTTTTCTTCGGAACCCAGCCCTCGCCGGAATTGCGCATCCAGGCCTACGCCGACGCCATGCGGGAGGCCGGACTCACCCAGGAATATCTGCCGCTCTCCCGTACCCCGAAGCGTCACCCGATGGAGGATGCATATGAAACCATGCGGCACTATCTGAGCTCCGGACGGAATACCGACGCCGTGTTCGCCTACAACGATGAGTTTGCGCTCGCCGCCAAACGCGCAATCATCGACTCCGGACGCACCATTCCGCGCGACATTGCGCTCACCGGATTCGACAACATCCAGTCCGGAGCCTATCTCTCGCCATCCCTGACCACTGTCGAACAGCCCTGCTCCCGCATCGCGCAGGCTCTGATCACCGAGCTGCTCGCCACTCTCGCCGATCCCGCGCACGAAAACTTCGTTTCCATCCCGTGCTCCGTCATCATCAGCGAATCCACATGACTTTTTTACAAC
>URNE01000446.1 GCA_900549045.1 uncultured bacterium
CCTTGCTTTTTATGATGGGAGTGCTATTTTAAAATATGAATCACATGTATTCAATACAGAATAAAACAAGGAGTCTGACAATGAAGCTTGGACTGATGCTTCCGGTGAAGCCGGACATGCAGTGGAAACTGGCGTCGCAGCTGGGCGTGAAGTACGCGGTCGTCAAAGCCGCGCCGGAACTGAGCGGTCTGCCCGATCCTTCGGATTTCAACGCTCTGAAAACAGTTCGCGACCGCTTTGCCGCCGCCGGATTCGAACTCTATGCGCTGGAGGGCGATGAATTCGACATGACGCGCATCAAGCTCGGGCTTCCCGGACGCGACGAGGATCTGGAAAGGTACCGCAGAATGCTGTCGAATATGGGGCGTCTCGGGCTGAAACTGCTCTGTTACAACTTTATGGCGGGCGTGGGCTGGTACCGTTCCCGCATGGATCTTCCGGAGCGCGGCGGAGCCCTCACGAGCGGTTTTGACATCCGTGAAGCGGAGGATCTCCCGGAGCGCCTTTCCCCTGAAAAGCTCTGGGAAAACTACGAGTATTTCATCCGCGCGGTTATCCCCGCGGCTGAGGAGGCCGGCGTCCGGATGGGACTTCACCCCGATGATCCCCCGATTCCGCGTCTGCTCGGCTACTCGCGCATCTTCATTTCCGCCGATGCGTATCGCCGCGCGATGAGTCTGGTTGACAGTCCCGCGCATTCGATTACGTTCTGCCAGGCGACGTTTCGCGCGATGGGTGAAGATGTTTTTGCGCTTCTGCGTGAATTCAAGGACCGGGTTGCGTTTCTGCATTTCCGCGACATCACGGGCACGAAGACCTGTTTCCGCGAGACGTTCCACGACAACGGACCTACGGATATGGCGGCTCTGCTCCGCACGGCATCGGAGACGGCACCGGATTGTCTGATCCGTCCGGATCACACCCCCGCGATGGCGGGTGAAACGGTGAACACCGGCTACACGATGCTCGGGAACCTGTTTGCGGTCGGTTACATCCGCGGCATCATGGATGCCCTGAGTTCCAGATAAATTCCTGTTCTGCCCAATGAGTCTTTTCTGCACAATTCTGCTTGCAAATTGTGCGGAAAGATTCATTCCGCCGTCAGTTCGGGGAGGAACGGGGGACGGAAACAGCAGAAACGTGAGGTCGAAGTGAGCGGTTTTTCCGCGGAGGCGAAGTCAATGCGGAAAACTTCGCGGAACGAACCTTCGTAACAGCAGAGTGCAATTTCAAGAACGGAATCCGAAACCCAGGCGGCGCTTGCGGCGGTGCGGCGGAGATAGGGATCGTTCAGCTGAAGAAGATTGTCGCAGTTGAATCCGAATCCGGCGTGCAGCTTCTCTTCTCCGTTTTTCGAATGGAAAATGAGCGTGCAGTCTTTGTCGCCGAAGGATATGGCGGCATCGGTGACTCCGGCGGCGTTCGGACGGAATTTCCAGGCGGCGGGGGCGTGACGGGGCGTCAGGTCGCCGGAGGCAAGCGGGATGGAAAGGGCGTCAAGCTGCTCCAGAAGCTCCTTGTGCGCAACGGGATCCTCGGGGAGAGTGTCGCCGGTGACGTCCGGAAGAAGAATGTCCCAGATGAGCGTGAGAACCTGCTGCATGTTGGCCACTCCGGCGGTTGTGGCGATCGCAATGTCCTTTTCCGGAATGGCGATCGCATACTGCCCGTGCGCTCCGTCGGCGCGGACGCCGTGCTGACACATCCAGAACTGATAGCCGTATCCGAGTTTCCAGTCGGGGGCTTCGTTCATGGAGTTGTCGATCTGCTTTGCGGTTGCGTCAAGGAAATAATCGGCGGGGATGAGCTGGCGTCCGTCCGCGACTCCGCCGTCGAGAAGAAGCTGGGCGAACTTTGCGATGTCTTCGGTCTTGAGATACAGTCCCCAGCCGCCTTTGTTGGTTCCTTTCGGACAGCACTCCCACATGCCTGGGACGATGTCGAGGGGGTTGAAGATTCGGGGCATGAGGTATTCGCGCACGTTTTCGCCGGAGACTTTGCGGACGGCCGCCGCGAGCATGTAAGTTGCGGCGGAGTTGTAGGCAAAACGGGTTCCGGGTTCAAAGTCGAGTTTGGAAGAGAGGAAGCCCCGGACCCAGTCGCCGTCCGGATCGGCGAACATCGCGGGGGTGGCGCAGGAGGCGTGTCCGCTTGCCATGGTCAGCAGATTGCGGAGAGTGACTTTGCGCATCCGCGGGTCGGTGATGACGGAATCGTATTCCGGGAAAAAGGAAATCACGGTGTCGCTGATGCGGAGCAATCCTTCGCCTTGGGCGATGCCGACGGCGCATGAGGTGAAGCTTTTGCTGAGCGAGAAGAGCGAATGGGGAATATCGGGGGAATAGGGTTTCCACCAGGCTTCCGCGCAGACATGTCCGTGGCGCATGACCATGATGCTGTTGAGCGAGTCGAGTTTTTTCAGTTCAGCAAGAAGTTTGCAGAGCGTGCGCGAGGAAATCCCGACTGATTCGGGGGTGGAACGTAAAAGATGTTTTGCCATGGGAAACTCCGTATTTTGAG
>URNE01000447.1 GCA_900549045.1 uncultured bacterium
AGGATTCAGCCGGTTGTCTGAATTTATGGAATCCGCCATCGCCGGAATCGACACTCCGACGAACCCCAATCTGGCTCCATTTTCCAAACCACTGACAGAAGACTGGCTGAATAAAGACTTGGCGAAGTTCTCGTACTACAAAGATTTTTCTCTTGACGGAGCAAGACTCAAAACTGTCAAGCGCGTCGTACGTCATTTTCTTGCCTTGGAATGCAGAAAGATCATGGGGCGCAACGAGGCCTGCTACAACCTTTCCAGAGCGTTCGACCTCAAATACGGTAAAAATATCCGCAAAAAAGGCAAGCTGAAATTTCAGGATATTCTGTTCCTTCTGCGTCCGCAGGAAGATTCCGGTTCTCTGGAGCTTCCGTTTTCAGAGCGGGCTGTGCTCGAGGAACGACTGGATGCGACCTACAATCATTATCTGCTTGATGAATTTCAGGATACTTCCGATGAACAGTGGCGCGCAATGTCCAATCTTGTGGATGAAGTTTTTCAGAACGCACAGGACCGCTTCCGCTCCTTCTTCTATGTCGGCGACATCAAACAGTCGATCTATCAGTGGCGCGAAGGAAATCCGAAACTTTTCGGGATGATTGCGGAAAAATATTCCCGGGAGCGGTTCGGAGAAAACGGACTGAAGATCTCCAGACTTGCAAAGTCCTATCGTTCTTCCAGTGCGGTGATTGAATCGGTCAACCAGGTCTTTCTGGATCCGCGGAAGGTGACGAATGCCAGTGTACGCTCCGCAATGGAGAACATGAATTTCGAAAAGCACGAATCCGCCGCATCCGCCAAAGAACAGGCCGGATTTTCCGCGCTGATCGTCTGCTCCGGCCAGACCGGAATGAATAAGGATGTTGCAGCGCGGGCCATCTATAATCTGCTTGAAGCGATCAACCCCTTTTCCGCGGAACGCAGCTTCACCGTCGGAGTTCTCGCTCAAGGCAACGACTATATAAAAAAGACCTCCGAAGACCTGCGGAAAATCATTGCCCGCGAAGGGAAAAGTGAAAAAATCGCGATTTCCGCGGAAGGAAAAATGCCGCTCGACTCCAGCATGATTTTTACAGCGTACCGCAGTCTCCTCTCTCTTGCCCTGCATCCGGGGGATATGATGGCCCGCGGACTCCTGTCGATGCTCTATATTGAAGAGAAAGGCTGCTTCCTCCATGAAATGCCGGACCTTTGCGGCGAACGCGGTATTGATTTCAGCAAATGGCTGGAGCGGATCAGCGGAAATATCCGGGACTCCATTGCAGCGAACGGATTCCATGCGTTCCTCGAACATTTCATCAAGGTTTTCGACCCGCTGATCAGCGGGTCCGATGCGAAACGTCTGGCTCTTGCTCTCGACACGGCAAATGCATTCGATGCAACAGGCAAATCTGAAATCCGGGATTTCCTGCATACGCTCGACTGCACGGAGGGAAATACCGCCTCCGTCCGCAAAACTGTTCAGTTTATGACCATTCACAAGTCAAAGGGACTGGATTTCGATATCGTCATTCTGCCGGATCTTTACGGCAGCAACGGCATTGACGCAGGACGCGAGAAAACTTTCATTCTAAAAAAAGATTCCGCATTCCAGCCGGAATGGGTTTCGCATAAGCCGGCGTCAAGCCTCACTTCTTATTTTCCGGCCGTCGCGGAAGCTCTCTCAATCAACAAAGCGGCAAACACCTACGAACAGTGCTGCAAGCTCTACGTTGCAATGACGCGCGCCCGCCATGCGCTTTATATCCTGATTCCCGACGAGAAACCCGGAAATGCGTACCGTTTCACCAAACTGCTCAAAGAGACGCTCAGCGGAACGACTCCGGAAGCGGAAGAATGGATCGGGCAAATCAATGAAAGACAGATTCGGAAATCTTCCGGAACGGAAGAAATTCCCGAGACGATGCAACTGCTCTATGCAACCGGGGACCCGCTTTGGCTGCACCGGTCTTTCCGAAATAGTACTGATTTCCTGCAGCACTTTTGTACCAGCCGGTAGCTTTTTTTCCGTTCTTATCATAATAGTACCAGCTTCCGTTTTTTTTCACAAATCCTGTCTGCTTTTTGGAAGTTGCTGCAGCCTGAACCGGTACAGAGAAACCGGAAAAGATTCCCGCGCGGAGTTTTTGAAAGAGGCGGAAAAAAGATTCGGCGAAACAATGAAATGGTATTATGCCACCCGAGGAGAAGCCGTCAATCCGCCGGTCCGCGCTCTGCCGATCCGCCCATCGGAACACGGGCCGGACTCTCAGCTGTTCACGGGAAACGGAGCGGAACTCGGAACACATTTGCACTCGCTGTTCGCGCAAATTCCGTTTCTGGATGAAATTTCACCGGAAATTCTGCTCTCCCGGTATCTCGACCGCTTCGGGACAGGCGATAAAGAACTCGCGGATAAAATAGCGGCGATCTTCCGGAACGCCATCGCAACGGGGGATGCGGCGGAACTGCTGAACCGTCCGGAGAAATCTGCGGAACTGTGGCGCGAACGGCAGTTCACAACCCGGCTGAAAGGAG
>URNE01000448.1 GCA_900549045.1 uncultured bacterium
CCGCTGACCTTCTGCGGATCGCCTTCCAGATTCAAATTGAATTCAAAAACGTTCTGTTCCCCGAACTTCAAAAACTTGTCGACGTCGAGCCGTCCGGCGGAAAATCCTTTCGGGACCGGAACGGGATGTCCGTTTATCCGAAGTTCAAAACTTTTGCAGACGATCTGCTCGATGTTGATCCAGAGGTGTTTGCCGGCGAATCGTTTTTTTGCGGGAATGTCGATTGTGCGGCGATAGAACAGATACTCCATCGGCATATTCCAGCCTGTCGTTTTGCCGTTGAAGGTATTGACGGCGCGTCCGTCTTTATAGCGGATGAAGTGACCGATTGCGCCGCCCTTGCTTTGGGCGGGAACACGGAAATAGAAGTCGCAGGGCTCCGGCATTTTTTCATCCTTTGCGGAGGCCGGATGAAAATTCCAGAATCCGTTGAGGGAGATTGTTTCGCGGTCGAAATTGGAATTTTTCCATGTGCCGTTCCAGGACCAGTCGATCCGTTTCTGGAAATCGCGGAACGGAACGGCGTTGGCGAACGTCACTTCCGGTTCGGCGTAAAGCGAGCAGGCGAGCAGCGCGGCTCCGAGGGTAAACACTGTGCGGTTCATAATGTTTTTGTCCTTTTCAAATGCTTAGTGTATGGGGTACCAGCGGGTTTTGTTGATTTCCCAGAATGGTCCGCTCAAAGAGAAGAACGGGTCATCCTGGACGTGCTGCGAATAAAACACGGGAGAGGTTTCAGCGTGCATGTCGAGGTGCAGAAGATTTGCCCTGTTGAAATGCCGCGACGCCGGGCGTCCGCCTCCATTCAGAAATGTCTCATAGGCGTATATTTCAAACATGTATCCCCCGCGTTCGGTGGAAAAGCCGTCCGCGGTGTTGAGATAGCTGTCGAGAAAGAAAACTTTTTTGGAAGGCTGTTTTACTTTCGGTATCTTTATACGGAAAGCGGTGCTGTCGGAATAGTAACCGGTGTGAAAGGCGTAGTCCTGGTTGAACTGGTCAATTTCATATTTCGGGGCTGCCGGACACTTGAAAACGGTTTTTGGCGCGAGTTTGTTTTCTTGCCAGAAATAGGTGCATGCATAGTTCCAGTCCGAGGCGGTGGAAGAGGAACGCTGCGGGGGAAGGAAATCTTCGAAATCGCATGCGTACCCCGCAAACAGGAGCCCCGCCTGTTTCAGATTCGAGGTGCAGGAGATGGCGTATCCCTTGGCTCTTGAGCTGTTCAAGGCCGGCAGGAGCATGCCTGCAAGAATTGCTATGATCGCAATTACGACAAGAAGCTCTATGAGCGTAAATCTGTTGATTTTGCTCTTGTTCTTTTCCTTCGCCGGGTGAGGATTTTTTGGTTTCATTGGTGATTCCGTCCTTTCTTTTTTTGTTGCGTCATCTTATGATCATTTCCATGGGAATTTTGCGGATGTCCATTCCGGTGTTGTCGCCGGAGAACTGAAGAAGGAGCAGTTTCAGTGTCTCTTCAGCGATCTTCTCAAAGGGGATATCGTAACCGATTTCTTGAAATCCAGCGATCAGCGGTTCGGAGCTGAGGGTGTGTACAAGAGCGCAGGTTTTCGCAAGCTCCGGATTCTCTTCCATGAGGATGTCCGCGACTTCATTGTTCACCCACAGCGTGTCGACAACTGCATCGATGCGCACTCCGTAATGAAGCATGTTTTTCAGTTCCGTCAGAGATGTGCGGTAATCTTTCAGGAAAAATTTCTCGTTCAGAGGGGTTCCGGCTTCGCGGAATGCGCGGCGGAAGCCGTCGTAAGCGGCATTCCACGGCTTTTCGTCGTGCAGGAATACGATGTTCCGGCGGTTCTCTTTCAGAAGCTGCTTTCCGCAGAGATACCCCCATGCGTCATAGTCCGGAGAGACCGAGCCAGGTGTGAGCCGATGAGTTTCCGTGGTCGTGACCACTTTCAAGCCCTTCTCGCGCAAATCGCTGACAAATGAATTTCCGTCGACGACGACCAGAGCGTCGAGCTGTTCATTCATAATATCACAGATAATTTGCTTTTTATCGGAACTTCCGGTTGAAACGAGATGAACGATCGCAGGCATTGCGACGATTTTTTTCAGAAGTTCCGCAAGAATATTGCCGTAATACTTGTCCAGGTGAACCATCAGCCCGTTGCCGAGGGAAATTCCGATCAGCGGCAGTTGCCGTCCGAACGATGACGGGGATATTTTGGCGGGATTGGTGAACGAGCCGATTCCGCGCCGGCCGATGATGTAGCCTTCCGACGTAAGTTCCTTCATGGCCTTGCTGACCGTCGGGCGGCTCACTCCGAATTTTTCCGAAAGTTCGTTGATCGTCGGTATCTGAACCGGATCTTTCCCCGCGTGGAGAATCAGGTTCATCACGTACCGACGGATCTTCATGTATTCCGATGTTCCAATTGCCGACATATGGTTCCTGTTAGTATTTGTTTGTAAAGTTCTGCTTATGTTTAATTATAGCACAAAACTGCAAAAAAGTCAACCCCCTGTTGATGAAAAATC
>URNE01000449.1 GCA_900549045.1 uncultured bacterium
ACATTCCGGCGAAAATGTCAATAGGCAAACCGAGAAAAATGTTCTAAAAAAATGTGACGCGCGTCACTTTAAAGTGTCTGAAAAAAGCCGGTGCGGATTGCGCCGCACCGGCGGAAAAACAGAGCGGTTCACTTCAGTTCCCGTTCCACGGAAACCGCTTCGCCGTCCGTCTCGACTGTCTCATCCGGAAGATGAATTGCGGCGCGGATTCCGGCGGGAATCCCGAAGCGGACCGTTACGGAGCTTCCGTTCGATTGCAGATATCCCTGAATCATTCCCTGCGGAGTCGGAACTTTCATCTCCGCGCTTTCCAGAACGTTCAGCAGCGGATTCAGTTCGATTTCGCGCCATGCGGGAGCCGTCTGCTTCAGTCCGAACACCAGCTCCGGAAGATGCGAGATTGCATGCGCGCTCCACGCATGGGAATACGACCATCCGGTGCTGAATGTCTCCCACACGGTTCCGCTCGGAATCATCGGCGCCCATTTTTCGCGGATAAACGCGAGGGCTTCCGCACGCAAACCGAATTCCCCCGCGACGTCGAACAGGTAGGTGGCCCAGAACGACGACGGCTGCGCGCAGCCGGAAAGCGTCCCTTTCAGATACGGCAGGATGCGCGTTTCGAGCATCGTTTTCTCCGCTTCCGGCGCGAGTCCGCAGAGAAGCGCAAGCACCTGGTCGTGCACCGACGGAGTTCCGTTCCGTTTTCCGTCCCGGTCGAGTTCCGGAACGAACAGATTCTGTTCGGGGTCAAAGAACGCTTTTTTGAGCAGAACACGTTCCGCCGCGATTTTCTGTTCCAGCAGACCGGCGTCCGCCGCATGTCCGGCGTTCTTCAGGAACTTGCAGTAGAGAGTCACCGCGTAGAGATGCCAGAGGTTGAGGAAGGCGGGAGTGTTGTCGCGCGGCAGATCGCACCAGTCTTCAAACAGCCAGTAGCGCGGGTCGGCTTTCACGAGTCCGCGCGAATCGCGCATCCGGTCAAAGTATGCAAGAATATCTTCGGCGCGGGATTTCTGCTCGCGCAGATGCTCCGTTTCGCCCGTCTGGAACCAGAGGTCGTGCAGAGTCGCAAGCCAGGTCAGACAGAAGTCCGGCAGGACGCAGCCGCAATCCGTCGTCGGGGCGTCGGCAAAAGTGAGGTTGTCGGGCGCGTGCTGTCCGGAAATGGAATGAATGCCCTGCCGCAGAAGAGCGGAGTCCGCGGTCAGAAAATGGGTGTTTTTCGCCTGAACCCGCGCATCGCCCCACCACTGGGACTGCTCGCGCCATGGGGTATCGACAAACGCATCCATCGAGCAGACCCTCTGCGTGTGAACCGAAGCGCGGTAAATTCCGTTCAGCACCTCGTCGGAACAACGGAACGAGCCGGAAATCTTCATCGGATATACGGAGGAGCGCCAGGAAAGTTTCAGTTTCAGCAGATGCTTGTTTTCGCGAACGACAACGCTCACGTGGCGGACGCCCATGATCTGATAGAGCTCGCACCGCTCCCGTTCCGCTCCGGCAATCACACGGGCGGCAAGCGAGATCAGACAGCCGCATCCAGGCTTCGGCTCAAAACGGACGCGTCCTTCGGGCAGCCAGTGCGAATAGAGCAGATCGAAAACAAGCCCCGGCTCCGCGCCTTCGTATTCCAGAACGGGGGTTCCCGTAAGCCACTCCTCCGCTCCGAGGTCAAATGTAACGCAGGTCAGGCGTCCGGCTCCGGAGGCGGGAACTTCGCAGCAGAGGAAACCGCCCTCTTCATGCGCGGGCGGAACTTCGCCGTAAACGAGTGAATCCAGTTCATATTTTGCGAAATCCCACGCGATGTTGTGTTCGGCATACGGCAGAGCCGCCGCAGGCTTCGCGCAGGTTCCGCACGCAAACGAAACGACCGCCGCGGGCGCCTGCTCGTGTTCATCGAGCATCGGAATGCTGCGGTGTTCGAGCGCCTGCCACGGGAGACTTCCCTGAACGGCTTCCGCCGGATGACACCAGTCGGGCTGCGGCGGAAGACGGAATCCGGTTTCCGCGGTTATCCAGCTGCGGTCGTCATAACGCAGATCGACTTCCTCCTGCCATCCGAGCTGAATGCTGAGACGCGCGGTGTCATGCGCATACGCGGTGTTGCGGAAAATCGTCCAGTCCTTGATGCGGGAAAGAATCTGAACGCCGTTGTCCCACTCCGCGGAGCAGAGAAACCCCGCCCGATCGGCGTGATTGTACGCGAACGTTCCGATTCCCGGATTGTACGCTTCAACGGAAATCCAGTTGTGGCCGGTTTTGAGATAAGGCAGAACATCGACCTCATCAAACGGCCAGTGATGCTGATATCCGCGCACGGGACCGCGGCAGACATAGCGTCCGTTGACATGCAGACGGTAGCTTTGATCCGCCGTAATTTCCAGCGGCGCCGACGACGGCATTTTTTCCATGTTGAAATCGTAACGGAATCCCGCATAACTGTTCTGCATGTAGAACGCGTTTCCGGGCCAGATCCAGAGGGCTTT
>URNE01000450.1 GCA_900549045.1 uncultured bacterium
GCGTCTTCCCCGGAAGCTTTCTCGTGTTCTGGAAAATGAACAGACATCACCGTCCGCTTCAGGAATTCGCCATGCGCTTCTTCCGGATTCCGGAACGGGGAAAAATCCTGGACGTCGGCTGCGGGGGCGGCTTTTTCATCGCGTCGATGCTCCGCCGCGCGCCGGAGGCGCACTTCTGCGGAGTGGATTGTTCGCCGGTTTCCGTAAGGAAGACTCTTGCGTTCAACCGCCGCGCGGTGCGGGAGGGGCGCGTGGAGGCGGTGGAGGGAAGCGTTTCAAATCTCCCGTTCGCGGAGGCTTCGTTTGATTTGGTGACGGCATCCGAGACGATTTACTTCTGGCCGGATCCGGCGAACGACGTCCGGGAGGTTCTCCGCGTGCTGCGTCCGGGCGGAACCTTTGCGGTCTGCTGCGATTCCAGCAATCCGGAGACGGCGAAGAAATACACGGACCGCATTCGGGGGATGAAGGTTTATACGCCGGCGGAGCTGTGCGCATTTCTTGCCGGCGCCGGTTTTTCGGAAATTGAAGCTCATTGCGATCCCGCGTCGGAAATCGTCTGTGTGACCGGGCGGAAATAATCCTTTGGATTTTTTTAGAAAAACGGCTTGCATTTTGCGGAAACGGTGATATATTGTCACATCGAAAGTCAATAATGGCGTGATGGTCGAGCGGCTAAGGCAACGGTCTGCAAAACCGGTTCTGGTGGGTTCAACTCCCACTCACGCCTCCATTTTTCTTTTAAAGCACTCTGCTGAAAATTCGGGCGGGACAAAACGTCCGGCTTTGTTATATATCTTCCCAAGACAAATTTTCCATGCAGGAAGGATTATGCAGATGCCGATGCGTCAGACTGGTGGTTTGTTTCGCGGCGCGACCTTGCGCCGTTCCTGCGGCTGCGGTCCGCATTGTGCCGGAGTTCGGACCGTTGACCTTTGCGGAAGGCGAGGTTCCGACAGTTCGCGGGGCGATCCGTTTCCGTTGGGAGAATGGAAAATTGAAAATCCGTGTTCCGGAGAACATCCGCTGTGAACTGAACAGCAAATATGAAACGGAAGTTCCCTGAGAATACAGAACACCCCCTGTTGCGCAAGGCGGAAAACAGAGGGCGTAAAAAAGGCGGAGTTCGTTAAGGAATCAGAGCCCGCGGATGCAGGGATTCAGCTTTCCTGACTGGTCGATCTGGAAGTTGAATGTGACCATGCGTTCTTCTGCGCAGTGCATTTCGCGGTATTCGCGGAACTGTGCTGATGAGAAGCGGAGCGGCGCGAATCCGGCGGCCTGGGCTTTTGCGTTGAAGACCCAGTCGGGGGAATCGGCGCAGATCCAGCGGTGATCCGTCATGCCGGGAAGGGCGTCGGGCGAGAAGGGTTCGTCGAGCTCAACGCTTTCTCCTGCGTAGTAATCCTGACAGTTGTCGTAAAGAAACCGGGAGCCGACGCCGGCGTTGAAGGTGACGGCGCAGTTGCGGGATCCGGCTTTTGCGGCGTTGCAGAGTGCGCGCCAGGGGAATTGCCATCCGGTCATGTCGCAGGAGATGGAGTTGTGCGGACCGCGCGGATCGACGGAATAGGAGCTGTCGAACCACCAGCCGGCGATTCCGGTTCCGTAGCGTTTTGCGATATATTCGACGATTCCGCAGATGTTTTCAGCGAAGCGGTCGAGATTTCCGTGAATGCCGTCCGCATATCCGCATGCTTTTTTCCATGCGGGATCGCCCTGTCCGTTGCAGGAGTGATTATAGTATGCGATGAAGCGGATGCCGCGTTTTTCGAACGCAGAGATGAGTTCTCCGATGAGGTCGCGTTTTGTTGTGCGTCCGGGGAGGAGTTTATCGAGGAGCGGATGCGGCATTGCGAGATATTCTTCCGCATGAGTGAGCGTGAAGATGCAGTGCCGCGCCCCGGCGCTGTCGAGAGTTTCCGCGAACTCTTCCGGGTTGAAGAGATTGACGGCGTCCTCATAGGGCAGTTTCGTTCCGTTCTGCATGACGGTGTGCGACGTCCAGTGCACGCTGATTCCGAAGTTTCCGCGCATCCACGCGGTGTCGGCTCTCTGATAATCCATAATAAAATCTCCTGTTTTTCAGAGTGAAAAAGGGGTGTCCATGAACACCCCGATGATCTTGTGCGAGGTAAAAAAGAGACGTGGCCCGTTCAATTGAAGAGAACAGGCGAGGTGCGAAGCAGATTTTCTCCGTAATTTACTTCAAAATAGACGCTGTTCCAGGAATCCGGAAGAGGTGCGGAGAGTTCACCGTCTTTAAACGAGGCGGGGAGTGTCTGCCATTTGCGGTTCTTCCATGCGCCGGAATCCTGCGTGAAATGCAGTTTTGCAGAGTTGATCCGGGAATTGGAAACATCCGCGTTCAGAGTTTTTCCATTTCGGCGGGGGGATGAAATCCGCGGAGCCGCATCTTCTTTGTTTTTGAGTTTGGAGTCAAAGAACGCGCAAATTTCGGGGAGCTCTTCGGAGTTCTTGCCGTGTGCATG
>URNE01000451.1 GCA_900549045.1 uncultured bacterium
AAGGAATCCGCCTGTCCCTCCGGAAAATCCTCCAACGGCTCGCTCGGAAAATTCCAGAAGGGCATGATGGTCCCGGAATTCGAGAAAACCGCTTTCGCTCTCAAGAAGGGTGAAATGTCCGAAATCGTCAAGACCCAGTTCGGTTATCACATCATCAAGGTCACCGACAAGGCTGAAGCTTCTTATAAACCTTTTAACGAAGTCAAAGGCGACATCCGCAACTTCCTCGTTTCCAAGCAGCTTGAGGAAAAGGTCAAAGCCGCCGTTGATCAGGCGAAGAAAGACATGAAGCTGAAAATCGCGGAATTCTGATCCGCATAAAGCTTTAAAATGAAACGGCCGCCGGAATTCAAAACCGGCGGCCGTTTTTTGTATCGGTCCGATGGGAAACGGAAAGCGTCAGCAGAGACCGAGCCCCTCGTCCATTCCGAAGCGGATGTTCATGCACTGAACCGCCTGACCGGAAGCTCCTTTGGTCAGGTTGTCGATACAGCTGAAAACCAGCAGCTTGTTCGTATGCGCATCGAGAGCAAAACCTATTTCGCAGCGGTTCGTCATGGTGACATGCTTCGTATCGGGCAGCTTTCCCGCGGGCAGAACTTTCACGAAACGCTCGTTCCCGTAGGTTTCGCGATAGACCTGCTCGACGGCCTCCTTCGTGCACTTCGCAGTCGGCTGGAGGATGATCGTGGAGTTGATGCCGCGGTTCATCGGGGTCAGATGCGGGATGAAGTTGACGGCAAGTTCCGGAACTCCGGCGGCAACAGCGAGTTCCTGCTCGATCTCGGGAAGATGGCGGTGTCCGACCGGACCGTAGGCGCGGATGCTTTCGTTGCATTCGGGATAGATGTACGGGAGATCGACCTTGCGTCCGGCGCCCGTCACTCCGCTCATCGAGGCGATGATGATGTCCTTCGTCTCGACGAGTCCCGCCTTGAGAAGCGGCGCGGTTGCGAGAATGATGCTTGTCGGGTAACAGCCCGGACAGGCGATGAACGCGGCCTCTTTAATCTGCTCGCGGTAACGCTCGGGGGAACCGTAGACCGCCTGTTTCAGAAGCTCCGGCGCGGGATGCTCCTTGCCGTAATACTCTTTGTACTTGGCGGTGGAACGGAGACGGAAGTCCGCGCTGATGTCGAACACGCGCACGCCGGATTTCATCAGCGGGATGGCGTATTCGGAAGCGAGCCCGTGCGGAAGCGCGAGGAACGCGGCGTCGCATTCGGCGGCGATCCGCGCAACGTCCGGCGCGGTGAATCTCAGATCGAGTCCGTAGAAACGCGGGAAGATCTCGGAAATGTCCTTCCCCGCATTCTGACGGGAGGTAATGATGCGGAGCTCCACATTGGGATGTCCGGTGAGAAGACGGATCAGCTCCTCGCCCGCATAACCGGACGCGCCGACAATTGCAACACGCACTTTCGCCATGTTCTGTTCTCCAGTATTTGAGTTGATTGTTTTAATATAAAGCTTATTTCCGAAAATGAAAGCGGAATTTGAAAAATTACTTCACGCTTTCACGCACATTCAGAATATAGGGCAGGACGGTGCGCCGCGCGAATTTCCGGTTTTCGATGCGCGCCTCTATGAGGTCGGCGGCCGCGGCGGCAAGTGCCTTGTAGTCCGGCGAAATCGTCGTCTGCGGCGGAATGCCGTACCGCGAAAAGAAAGTCTGCTCCGAGGCGATCAGCGAAACCTCGTCCGGGACATGGCGGCCGAACAGTGAAAGCGCATACGCCGCAATAATCCCGCCGCTTCCGCCCGGACAGAACAGCGCGTCGACGCCGCGCCGCAGCAGCTTGCCGATGAGCTCCACGTAATGATCGTCGGAAGAGTAATGAATCAGCGCATCGTCCGCCGGATACCCGTGCGCCGTGAGCGACTTCCGGATCGCCTGATGGCGGATGTCCGCGTTTCCGGTCCCCGGCGCACCGTGAACGATGCAGCCGATTTTTTTGCAGCCGCGTTCGTGCAGATGCGCCACGGCAAGTTCCATCGCCTGCTCCTCATCGGAGCGGACGAGCCAGACTCCGGGGTAGTCCTTTTCGGCGTTGCGGTCGACGATGACGAGGGGGACGGAAAAACGTTTTTCCCAGTTTTTGAACTCGCGCGGCTCCGCGCCGATCGCAACCGCCGCGCAGAACTGAATGCGGTCGAGCCGCTCGAGGTTGTCCTGCGGGAGAATTTCCAGACGGAACCCGTGTCCGGGCAGCTCGTGCGTGAGCGCCATCAGAAGCATTTCCACGCAGCACTGCACCGGATAGACCGATTCGTACGGAGTGATGATCACCACGTTCCGCTGTTTTGTGGAAAGACGCGGATGATACGAATACTGTTTTGCGACGGCGAAGACGCGTTCCCGCACATCCTCGCGGATGTTCGGGTGGTGACTGAACACGCGGGACACGGTCGACGGCGACACTCCGGTCAATTTGGCGATTTCCTGAATCTTCATGGGGATGCTCCCTGAATATTTTCGTTTTTAT
>URNE01000452.1 GCA_900549045.1 uncultured bacterium
GCGCCGGACAAAAAAGAGCGAATACTCTACTTAAACAGTTTAATATATTGCACTTGACACAATATCACAAGCTCAAATAAAATTATTTTTGAACTTTATTTTAAACTCTACTTGAAAAGTTGTCTATTGCAATGTATTGTAATAACAACCGGGGAAAGGAAACCGGAAAAACAAGGAGCATTCATGCTGAACATACATTTCAACGGAAAACAGGTGAAAGTTGCGGAGGGAACCACCCTCGCGGAGCTTCTGGAATCGCACCGCATTTCCCGGAGGAATCTGTTCGTCGACTGGAACGACACGATTCTCTACGGAAACGACGATCTGGAGCACCGCCCGCTCGGCAACGGCGACCGCGTCAATCTGTTTTCCATGGTCGGAGGCGGCTGATGAATACGGCGCGTCTTCTCTTTCTTCTCACTCTCCTTCCGGCAGCGCGGAGCTGTCGATGTGCCTGTTGCCGCTGAACCAGACTTTTTCACTCGCTCAAGCAAAAACAGACAAAGAAGGATTTCATCAAAATGTCCCGTTTCAACAACGTTCTCGAAGCCGTAGGCGCAACGCCGCTGATCCGTCTCAACCATATCCGAAGCGAATTCGGATCTGAAATTTTCGTCAAATTTGAAGCCGCCAATCCGGGCGGCTCAATCAAAGACCGCATCGGCGAGGATTATTTCCCCGTCACTTACGACAAGGAAATCGTCGACCAGTTCTTCCGCATTTCCGACGGCGAATCGTTCCGCACCGCGCGCCGCCTGGTCCGCGAGGAGGGTATTTTCGCCGGCGGCTCCTCCGGAACCGCGCTCGCGAAGCGGCAGAAGCGCGGATTCGGCGGAGGAACGGGCAAAACGCGGAATCCATGACAATCTGATCCGTCTTTCGGTCGGACTCGAAAACGGGGACGACCTGACGGAAGATCTGCGGACGGCGCTTCAGCGATAAGTTCTTTGTGAAAAATTTGCAAACCTTCATTGAAAGCATTCAAATTCGTGCTACATTAAGGAGATGAATTTTTCACAGCCGGAGGCGAATTCCCCCGACGAAGCACAGAGATCAAAAAATGAAGGAACGTGTCATGGAAAGCGTACTTGACAAAATCCGCGCACAGGCGAAAGCCCTGAACCGCAAAGTCTGTCTGACCGAAAGCGATGACCCCAGAAACCTCAAAGCCGCCGAAAAGCTTGTGAAACTCGGCTATGCCCGCCCCGTGCTCGTCGGCTGCGAAGATGAAATCCGCAAGCTCGCACAGGAAAACGGCGTCTCTCTCGACGGCGTTGAAATCGTCGACGTTCTGAAGACTCCGGAACTGGACCGCTACATCGCGACGGTTGTCGAAATCCGCAAGAACAAAGGGCTGACTCCGGAACAGGCGCGCGAATGGCTGAAGGACACCTGCGTGTTCTCCGCCGCCATGGTCTGCGCCGGCGACGCGCACGGTTACGCCTCCTGCGGCGGCAACCCGAAAGGCTATGCGCACAACACCGCCCAGAAGACGAAACCCGCGCTCCAGCTCTTCAAAGTCGCTCCCGGCAACAAGATCGCCTCCAGCTTCTTCATCATGCAGATGCCCGATCCCAAGTGGGGCTACAACGGAGTCTTCTTCTATGCGGACTGCGGACTCAACATCAATCCGGACGCCGACCAGCTTGCCGAAATCGCGCTCCAGACCGCGAAACGCTTCAAAATGTACACCGACGCGGAACCGAAGGTTGCAATGATCTCCTGCTCCACGAACGGTTCCGCACACGACCCGATCATCGAGAAGGTTGTCCAGGCAACCGCAAAGGCGAAAGCGCTCGCCCCGGATCTGATGATCGACGGCGAGATGCAGTTCGACGCCGCGACGGTTCCCGAAATCGGCGCGAAAAAGTTTGCCGGTTCCCCGGTTGCCGGACACGCCAACGTCCTTGTCTTCCCCGACCTGAACTGCGGCAACTCCATCTACAAAGCGACGGAGCGTCTCGGCGGCGCGACCGCGATCGGCCCGATCTGCAACGGTCTCCGCAAACCGTTCGTCGACGGCAGCCGCGGCTGCTCGGTCGATGACATTGTCGACATGGCGGCAGTCTGCGCCGTCACCGAGTGGGCATAAGTTCCGTTCTCCCGGGGGTGCCGTGCGCACCCCCTTTTTTTCGCTTGATTTGCCGGAAAACCGCGTGTATATTGCACGGAGTTTCATCGGAAAACCGGTGAGAAAAGGAGCCGTCATCTGCATGGTTCGAGAACAGGAACCGCTGACATCTGCGTGCAGTCTGATCCCAGCCGCCAGCCTGTAATGCATTGTGAAATTTTTCCTGAAACAAAAAAACTTCTCTGATCCTCCGGAACATTCCGCGGGAAAGCAATGTCTCTTAACAACAGCAACATTATCATGGAGGATGTATTGACATGAAAAAACTGTTTCTGACACTTCTGCTCTTCTGCGGAACCATGCTCGCGTTCGCGGAAGCGAACTGGACCGACAACTTCCAGCTGGCAA
>URNE01000453.1 GCA_900549045.1 uncultured bacterium
GCGGAAAAAGCACAGGGGGCCTCGACGGCTCTGCGCTTTATCTCGAAAAATGGCATCGCTGGTTCGATTCCGAAGAGTGTGTCCGGGCAATCAAAGACGCCGGGGCGAACATTCTGCACTGCCGCTTTTACAAGGGGCTAGGCTGGGAGGCGGAGCGCGAGGATTTCCCGAATGTAAAAGGTTTTGCCGAGCGGTGCCGCGCACATGGAATCCGCGTATTTGCCTATGTGCAGTATTCCACTCTCTACAGCGAGACGATGGAGGAGGAAATCCCGGATCTGAAGTCCTGGGCGGCGCGCGACGAGCATGGAGGCTTCGTGCCTTACATCAACGAGTCAAACTATTTCCGCTGGATGCCCTGCGTGAACAATCCGGACTTTATCGCTTATCTGAAAGAGATCATCCGCATCGCTGCGGACGCAAAATGCTTCGACGGTCTTATGCTGGACAACTGCAATGTCGTGCAATGCCGCTGCCCGCGCTGTCTTGGACTGTTCCGCGACTATCTGCGGACCCGCTTCAATCCCCGCGATTTCGGGCTGAAGAGTTTTGATCACGTCCGTTTCCCGACGGTCGCGGCAATCAAGGCGCGCACGGAACTCAAGGACCCCGTCATCATTGCCGCTCTGCATTTCTGGGCGGAGAGCAACCGGCAGGCGCTTACGGCGCTTCGTGCATGTGCGAAAGAGGCGGATCCCGCACTGATTTTCTCCGGAAACGCCGGTTCCCCGCGCCGCGGCGCGGGGATGCGCGAATGGTGCTTGCGTCCCGCTCATTTTGCCGACTGCTTCGACCTGCTGATCTGTCAGACCGGCAATGAGCCGCGCATGATCGGCAATGCTTCGGTGACGCGCATCCGCGAGATGATGACATGCGAGAGCATGAACCTTCCGCTTTATCCGCTCAGCGACGGCGATGCGGGCGGAAAGCACATGGAGCCCGCGCTTCTTCTGGCGCAGTTGATGGAGTGCCGTGTCTGGGGCGGTATTCCGGGCGACCGCTTCATCATGACGCCGCGCCGGGCGGAGGCGCTGAACGTCGAACTGCGGGAAAAACGCGGAGCGGTCAACCGCAAATTCTTTGAATTCTCCAAACGGTACCGCGAATATTTTGAGCTTCCGGATGCCGCTGACGTCGGGATTCTTGTTTCCTGGCCGTCGCAGGAGCTTTCGCATGATTCGCAGTGCGCCCTCTTTTCATGGGAAGAGCTGCTGCTGCGCAATCATGTCCCGTTCCGCCTCGTCTTCGGCGACGGTTCGCGTCTGGAGGGTCTTGACCGCTGCCGTGTTCTCGTTCTCGCCGGACAGCGCTGCATCGGCGACGGTGAAGTTCGGCAGATTCTCGACTTCATTGCTCAGGGCGGTCAGGTCATCGGGGATTCTCTCTGCGGAGATTACGATGAACGGTACCGCCACCGGGAAGCTAATCCATTTACCGGTTCCGGCATGATTTCTGTTGAGCAGCTGGACGGCGTTCAGAAGAACATTGACTGGGAGCAGATCATCTGCTATCCGGCGAACGGCGACGCCGTTTTTGCAGGCATCCGCGGGATTCTGGAGAACGGACTCCACATCGCCGCTTCGCCCGAGGTCCGCTGCCGCATGTTCCGGAAGGGAAACCGCCTTGTGATGCATTTCATCAATTACGGAGGCCGTCCGGAGCCTTTCCCGGTCGTGGAGCGCGACGGCACGCCCGTAAACGTCTCCTGGGTTTCTGACGGGGAGGGGGATTTCTCCTCCTGGTGCATGACGGAATTTGAGGGATGAAAAACTCCGGATACGCCGGCTTTTCAGCGGAAAGCCGGCGTTTTTCAAAATGGACATTGCCGTTTCCGTGCGGAAATGTCGCGGTTGATTCGGATTTTTTACAGACGCCCGTTTCCGGCAAGTTTCCCGGCGTCAGAAGGCGTCCGGAACGAGCCAGTCCCGGCGGCGGAGAACCTGTGAGCGGTCGACTTTTGAATTGTCGACATCGTTCAATTGAGCCTTCAGGGAACCGCGGCCCTGGAGCTGAGCGTGTCCGTCGGCGTAAAGCATGTTGACGGAATCCATATGCGCTTCCCAGATTCCGTTGTTGAGGCTCGGCAGGATGCGGTAGGCGCCGCTTCCGAGCGGATAAGCGTTTGGATTGCTCGAGCCGAACCGGACGGAATCGGCAAGATAGAAGCAGATGCTCGGGTTGGTCAGACGTTTCAGATTCAGCAGAGAGGAGACGTAATCGGGACCGGAGGAGGTGCGGATCCAGTCCCAGTGTTTGGAGCCGGCGCGGCTTTCGAAGGTGTCGCCCCATCCGCCGGAGCGGACTCCGTAAGTGAAGTCGCTGTTGCGGTACTTTACGATGTTTTCGGGGCAGAAATAAATAGAATTGTTTTTTCCGATGACTTTCACCTGGTTTTCCATGAAGTACTGCGCCCACTGCAAGGTGCCGGCGCCTCCGGACGCCTGTGTCGAGGAGATTTTCGCG